>NZ_JBHXUW010000009.1:85290-151876 GCF_042672475.1 Streptomyces sp. NPDC127177 | reverse complement strand
TCCGTGCCGTGCACCGCGGCACGGATGCACGGGCGCCGGCTCAGAGCTCCACGGTCAACTGCGCCTGCACATGCGCGCGCAGCACGCCCGCCATGTCCGTCACGCAGCCGCTGAGGAGCCACTGCGTCTGGAGCCCGTCCATCAGCGCGATCAGCTGCTGCGCCGCTTCGCCGGGCGCGATACCGCCGCGCAGCGCGCCCTCGTCCCGCGCCTCCTCGTACGAGACGGCCGTGGTCAGGACCGAGTTGCGGTAGCGCTCCACGAAGTAGGTGTGGGCCGGGTGGTCGGTGGAGGTGGCCTCGGCGGCGAGTACGGAGAACAGCTCGACGATTCCGCGGCGTTCGGCGTTCAGCGCGGCCAGGTCGACGAGGCGGCGCAGCCGGTCGACGCCCCTCGGACCACCGACGGCGAGCCATTCGCCGTCCACCTCGTCACGGTGTTCCAACACCGCGAGCAGCAGTGACTGCTTCGTCGGGAAGTGGTGGAGCAGACCGGGGTGCGAGATCCCGCAACGGGTGGCGATCATCCGCAGGGAGGCGCCCCGGTAGCCGACCTCGCCGAACATGGCCATGGCCTGGTCGAGGATCTCCACGCGTTTGGCCCGGCCCTTCGCGTAGCCGCGCCGCGTATCGCCGGTCACGTCCCACCCTTCCCGGCCGTTCCGGACGGCACCACTGAGTACGGTCGCATACTCACATACTTACCACCCGGTCGGGATTCGGCGTACGGTGGGTGCGTGCGGCCGAGTTGAGCCGTGCCATGTCGCCGGCCGGTCCCTCGGCCATCCGGGTATCCGCCCGATGAGAACGTCACCGACGTTGTGAAAGGAACTCCTGTGGGCTCCTCACCGCCCTATCTCGACCCCGAGCTGTCCGTCCCCGAGCGCGTCGCCGACCTGGTCGGCCGGATGACGCTGCCCGAGAAGATCGGCCAGATGCTCCAGCTGAACGCGAAGGACGGGGTCCGGCGCCACATCGAGGACATGCACGCGGGCTCGATCCTGCACGCCTCCCCCGAACGCGTACTGGAAGCTGCCGCACTCACCGAGCGGACCAGGCTGCGGATCCCGTTGCTCGTCGCGGAGGACTGCATCCACGGGCACTCGTTCTGGGAGGGGGCCACGATCTACCCCACCCAGCTCGGCCTGGCCGCCACGTGGGACCCGGAGCTGCTGGAGCGGGTCGCGCGGGCGACGGCCGTGGAGGTCGCGGCAACCGGTGTCCACTGGACGTTCTCCCCGGTCCTGTGCATCACCCGCGACCTGCGCTGGGGCCGGGTGAGCGAGACGTTCGGTGAGGATCCCTTCCTCATCGGCGAGCTCGCCTCGGCGATGGTGCGCGGTTACCAGGGGGACGGCCTCGACGACCCGACGGCGATCCTGGCCTGCGCCAAGCACTTCGCCGGCTACTCCGAGACGCAGGGCGGCCGGGACGCCAGCGAGGCGGACATCTCGCGCCGCAAGCTGCGTTCGTGGTTCCTGCCTCCGTTCGAGCGGGTCGCCCGAGAGGGCTGCCGGACGTTCATGCTCGGCTACCAGTCCATGGACGGGGTCCCGGTCACCGTCAACAACTGGCTCCTGAACGAGGTGCTGCGCGGCGAGTGGGGCTACACCGGGACGCTGGTGACCGACTGGGACAACGTCGGCCGCATGGTGTGGGAGCAGCGGGTCTACGCCGACCACGCGAAGGCCGCGGCCGCCGCGGTCCGGGCGGGCAACGACATGGTGATGACCACGCCGGACTTCTTCGACGGTGCGCAGGAGGCGGTCGCCGGGGGCACGCTCGACGAGGCGGAGGTCGACGCGGCGGTCCGCCGCATCCTGACGCTCAAGTTCGAGCTGGGCCTGTTCGAGAATCCGCGCCATCCGGACCGCGAGCGGCAGGCCGCGGTCATCGGCAGTGCCGCGCACGCCGGGGTGAACCTCGAAGCGGCCCGCCGCTCGCTGGTGCTCCTCGCCAACGACGGCACCCTGCCGCTGGACGGCGGCCTCCGGGCCGGTGCGGACGGACGTGCCCTCGCGGCGGAAGGCGCCGCACCGCGCACCGTCGCCGTCATCGGTCCCAACGCCGACGACGCGCAGACCCAGCTCGGCGACTGGGCGGGCTCGTCGGGGCAGGCGGACTGGCTGCCGGACGGTCAGCCGCGCGACATGATCCGCACCGTGCTGGACGGGTTCCGGGAGCACGTGCCGCAGGGGTGGACCGTCACCCACGCACGCGGCGCCGACATCCTCACCGTGGGCCCCGACCCCGAGGGCGCCTTCTTCCCCGACGGACAGCCCCGGCCGGAGATCGTCGTCCCGGCGGAGCCGTCCGATGCCCTGATCGCCGAGGCCGTCGCCGCGGCGCGGGCCGCCGACCACGTGGTCGCGGTCGTGGGTGACCGTATCGAGCTCGTGGGTGAGGGGTGTTCGACGGCGACCCTGGAGCTGATCGGCGGTCAGATCGCGCTGCTCGACGCGCTCGCCGCGACGGGCAAGCCGTTCGTGGTGGTCGTCATCAGTTCCAAGCCGCTCGTCCTGCCGCCATCGGCGCACCGCGCGGCGGCGATCGTGCACGCCTTCAACCCGGGCATGCTCGGCGGCCGGGCCGTCGCCGAACTGGCTCTGGGCCTCATCGAACCGTCAGGCCGGCTTCCGGTCTCCTTCGCCCGCCACTCGGGGCAGCAGCCGACGTACTACAACCAGGTGCGCGGCCAGCACGGCTCGCGCTACGCCGATCTGACACAGAGTCCGGCGTTCGTGTTCGGCGAGGGGCTCAGCTACACGAGCGTCGCGTACACGGACCTGGAGGTGCTCACCGACGTGCTCGGCGCGGGTGACACCCTGCGGGCGCGCGTCCTCGTCCGCAACACGGGTGACCGGTCGGTGCGCGAGACCGTGCAGGCGTACGTGAGCGACAGCGTCACATCGGTGACGTGGGCCGAGAAGGAACTCAAGGCCTACCGCCAGGTGACGCTCGGACCCGGCGAGTCGCGCGAGGTCGCCATCGAGCTGCCCGTAGCGGACTGCAGCCTGGTGGACGCCGCCGGCAACCGGGTCGTCGAGCCGGGCGCGTTCGAGCTGCTCGTCGGCCCGTCCTCGCGCGACGACGTCCTGTTGCGCGCGGGCTTCACCGTCAAGGACTGAGCCCCGCGGCCGGCGGGCACCCGGTGAGGAAACGGGCGCCCGCCGGCTCAGGGCCTCTCGGAACCGGCCGCCGTCAGCCGCCGAGACCGACGGCGAAGACGTGCAGGTCCGGATCGTCAGGCAGCGTCACGCTCTTGATGTGTCTGCCCTCGGGTACGTCGAACGGGGTGGTGGCGAAGACGTACGCCGCAGGACCGCTGCCGCCGGACTGGTTGCGGTGGTCCGCCCGGGCGACGAGCGTGTTGCCGAGGACCGGTTCCGTGCCGCCGCCGGGCAGGGTCCAGTCCCCGAAGGACAGGTCCGCCTCGGCCGTGCTCCCGTCGGTGAAGGTCACCGTGGCGCTGCCCTTGTGATCGCCGTCGGTGGCCGAGCCCACGAAGAGCAGCCGCCCGGCGTCCCCGCCCGGCGCGCCCAGACCGATCGTCCGGCCGTCCGCGCTCAGATTGTCCGGCCTGCCCTGCGGTGCGGCCGGCCAGGTGAACGTGGTGCCGGACACCTCCGTGCGGGCACCGCTGGACAGCCCGGCCTCGGCCAGCGCCTGCCGTGAGTAGCTGTTGCCGTCACCGTCGAAGTCGCCCTGCCCGTGATCGGAGTCGTCGGAGCGGCCGGTGTTGTCGTAGGCGGCCGAGAGGCTGTCCTGCGGTGCCACCAGAACGGTGACGGACAGCCGTACGGGGGCGGCGGTACCACTCCCCCGTACCGTCAGCGGTACTTCGTAGTAGCCCTCCGCCGTCTTCGGTCCGGCCGTGACGGTGAGCGCGGCGCTGCCGGAGCCTGCCGTGCCGAGCTTCATCGTTGTCTTCCGGGCGCTGACCGTGAGCCCCTCGGGCGGGTCGGCGGTGACCGTCAGGGTCCGGTCGTGTCCGGCCAGACGCTGCCCGGCGATCTCGATTTCCGCACCCTCGCCCCCGGGTTCGGCCGTGGACTGGTTGGGCGTCGCGTTGGCCAGGAAGGGGCGTTCACCCGTGCGGTACGAGGGGGGTGCCGCCTTGGCGGAGGTCGCCCAGTGGGTGTCCGGGGTGGCGGCCAGCGCGAAGTCGAGCCGTCCGCCGTCCCGGACCGTCGACTGCGGCAGGTAGGTGCGCTCCCAGTCGCGTCCGTCGAGCTTCAGACCGTGTACGTACGGGGTGCCGGCCGATGCCTCGGGGGCCCGGATGTCGAGATCGGCGCCGCGGCCCGGCAGGTCGAGCACCGCTCGTTCGAACAGCGGGCTGTGCACGGTGAGGTCGGACGTACCCGGTGTCGAGGGGTAGAGGCCCAGCGCGGCCCACACGTACCACGAGGACTGTGCCCCGAGGTCGTCGTTGCCCGGCTCGCCGTCGGGTGTCGGGCTGAACAGGGTCGTGGCGATGTCCCGTACCGTCTTCTGCGTCTTCCACGGCGTACCGAGGTGGTTGTAGACCCACGGGGCCCCGAAGTCGACCTCGTTGCCGGCCCACATGTAGGGCACGTTGGCTCCCGCGTTGAGCTCGGTGAAGAAGGTGTCGAGCCGTGCGGAGGCGACGTCGGGGCCGCCCATGCCCTCGATGAGTCCGGCGGTGTTCTGCGGTACGAGCCAGTTGTACTGCGCCGCGTTGCCCTCGTCGAACCCGTCCTGGCCGAACTTGCCTTCCGGCGGCGGCTGGAAGCCGGGGCCGTCGGGGAAGCGGCCGTCCTCACCGCGAGGCTGCAGGTAACCGGTCGCGGGGTTGAGGATGTTCTGCCAGTTCTGGCCGCGCCGGGTGAAGGTGCGCTCGGTCGCGGTGTCCTTCGCGGCGTGGGCGAGCCGGGCGATGGCGAAGTCGTCGATCGCCCATTCCAGGGTGACCGAGCCGCCGACGCGCTGGTGGTCGCCGCGTGAGGCGTCGTTGTTCGGTGCGTAACCCCGTTCGACGTAGTTGGCGATGTCCGGCCGCTCCTGGTAGGCGCCGGGTGTGCCGTCCACCGTCGTCGCGCCCTTGACCAGATACTTCAGCGCCGTCTTGAGGTCGAAGTCGCGGGCGCCGAACGCGTAGAGGTTGGCGATGAGAGCCACCGAGTTGTCGCCGGTCATCTGGCCCGTGTAGCCGTTGGCCACCGGCCAGCGCGGCCACCAGCCGCCCTGGACCGCGTCGTTGACCAGTGACTGGGCCATGTCGCTCGCCTCGTCGGGCCAGAGCATGGCCTGGAGCGGGGCGAGCGAGCGGTAGGTGTCCCAGTCGGAGAAGTTGGCGTACTGGGTACGCCCCTCGGGCAGGGTCCGCACCTTGTCGTCGAAGCCGATGTAGCGGCCGTCGGCGTCGTTGAAGGTGTTCGGGTGCATCAGCGAGTGGTAGAGCGAGGTGTAGAACGTCTTCAGCTCGTCGGCGTCCCTGCCGGCGACGCGCACCTTGCGCAGGGCCTCGTTCCAGGCGTCGCGGGTCTGCTCGCGCAGGTCCGCGAGGCTCCAGCCGGGCACCTCGGCGGCCATGTTGGCCCGGGCGCCGGCCACGGAGACGTAGCTCATGGAGACCTTGGCCCGCACGGTGCGCGTCCCGTCCGTCCCGAACGTCAGATAGGCCCCGGCCTTGGGCGCGTCCACGGTGTCGCTGTCCTTCGTGACGGTCTCGCCGTCCCAGGTTCCGTGCGCGGTGAAGGGGCGGTCGAAGGTGATCGCGTAGTGGAGCGTGTACTCGTTGCCCTTGCCGCAGAAGTTGCCCGTGGTGGCGGACCCGGTGACCTCCCGGTCGCCGACGATCCGCATGTCCGCCTTCTTGTCGCCGGCCAGGCTGCCGCCGCCCTTGACCAGGACCTGTGCCGCGTCGGCTCCTTCGGGGAAGGTGAAGGCCGCCAGGCCGGTACGCGTCGTCGCGGTCAGCTCGGCCCGGACCTTCGAGTCGTCGAGCGTCACCGCGTAGTAGCCCGGCGCCGCCTCCTCACCGGTGTGCGAGAAGTGCTCGCTGCGGTCCCAGGGCGCCTCGCCGACGTCCCCGGTCACCGGGAGGATCGGTACATCGCCGAAGGCCGTGCAGCCCACCGAGGCGTGGTCGAGGCTGAAGCCCCGGATCTGATCGCTGTGGTACTGGTACCCCGCGTACGAGCCGGGCGTGTCGGGCGAGAACTGCATCATGCCGAACGGGGCGGCGGGGCCGGGGAAGTTGTTGATCTCCCCCACGGTCGATCCGCCGCGTCCGGTCCCGATCAAGGGGTCGACGTGGTCGGCGGGGTCCTCGACCAGGTGCGCGGCGCCCCCCGAAGCGCTTGACAACGTTGTCAGAGTGCCGGCGACCGCGGCTGGTTGCACGGCTGCGAGGAGCAGCGCCGCCGCGGCGGCGGTCACCGCGCTCCTGGATTTCCAACGTCTCACGTACGCCTCCGGTGTGGTGCGGCTCAAACCCACCACACACTCGGCGACATGGCCGTGTTCCGTCAAGAGCCGGGTGTCATGTCCCCGGGCCCGGTCTGCCGTCGTCGCCCGGTGGCGGCCGGCGGTGCACCGGCTCCGCCACAGCCCCGCCGGCCGCTTCCCCCGGGGATTCACCGGCCCCCGCCCCCGCGCCGGGCATCATGCCGCCGCCCCGCAGCCGCTCGATGTCCGAGGCGCGCACCCGGACGACGATCAGCGCGATCAGCGCCGCCACCACCGCGAACACGACGGAGACGATGAAGGAGGTGGAGACGCCCGAGGCCAGCACCTGGTCGCCCCAGCGCCCGGGAAGCTGGCCGGTCCTGCGGAACTGTGCCAGCTCGGCCGGGGTCGCGTGCGCCAGGAAGTTCGGCACCTGGTGGGTGGCCTCGTTGCGGCTGGCAGTCCCGAAGACCGTGACGAGGATGGACAGCCCGAGCGAACCACCCACCTGTTGCGTGGTGTTGAGGATTCCGGAGGCCGCCCCCGCGTCCCTCGACTCCACATCGGACACGGCCATCAGGGTCAGCGACACGAACTGGAGCCCCATGCCGAGCCCGAACACCAGCACCGGCCCGAGCAGGCTGCCCAGGTACGTGCTGTCGGCGTCGGCCTGCGTGAGCCAGCCGAGGCCCGATGCGCACAGCAGGGCGCCCGTCACCATGAAGGGTTTCGGCCCCCATTTGGGCAGCAGCTGGGACGTGATCCCCGCGCCGACGGCGACGATGGCACTGATCGGCAGGAAGGCGAGTCCCGCCCGGAGCGGGCTGAAGCCCAGGATGTTCTGCACGAAGAGGGTCAGGAAGAAGAACATCCCGAACATCGCCGCGGCCAGGCACAGCATCATGCCGTACGCGCCCGAGCGGTTGCGGTCGCGGAACATCCGCAGAGGTGTGATGGGCTGCCTGGACCGGCTCTCGATGACGATGAACAGGGCGAGCAGTACGACCGCCGCGGCGAACGCGCCCAGAGTGAGGCTGTTGGTCCAGCCCTCCTCGGACGCACGGATGAAGCCGTAGACCAGCAGGACCATGCCCAGCGTGGCCGTCAGCGCGCCCACGACGTCGAAGTGGCCCGGATGGCGTTCGGACTCCCGGATGTACCGGGGGGTGGCGAGCGCGATCAGCAGGGCGATGGGGACGTTCACGAAGAAGATCCACCGCCAGTCGAGCCACTCCACCAGCAGACCGCCCGCCAGCAGACCGATCGCGCTGCCGCCGGCGGAGACCGCCGCGAACACGCCGAACGCCCTGTTGCGTTCGGGCCCCTCGCGGAAGGTCGTGGTGATCAGCGACAGGGCGGTCGGTGAGGCGATGGCTCCGCCGACGCCCTGCAGCGAGCGGGCTGCCAGCAGCTGCCAGGACTCCTGGGCGAGACCACCGAGCAGGGAGGCGAAGGCGAAGAGCAGGACACCGAAGACGAAGACTCTGCGCCTGCCCAGGATGTCGCCCAGCCGCCCGCCCAGCAGGAGCAGCCCGCCGAAGGTCAGCGTGTAGGCGTTGACCACCCAGGACAGGTTCTCGGTGGAGAAGCCCAGGGCGGTCTGGATGTGCGGAAGCGCGATGTTCACGATGGTGATGTCGAGCACCACCATCAACTGGCAGGAGGCGATGACGAGTAGGGCGATCCGGCTGCCGTGTGCCCGCTCCGGGGAATCGGCAGCCTGCCGGGGTGTCGCGTGGGAGTCCGTCATGGGATCGCTTGCAACTCGAGCCGTGAGTGAACGCAGCCGTTCACTCCCACGACGTTAGTCCTGCCCGCCGCTCCTCGCCAATCGTGCCGGGAGGCCGTGGGCGGGCAGGTCCGCCGCCGTCCTATTCGAAGGCCGCGGCAGCTGCCTTCAGTGCCTCGGCGACCGCCTCCGGGGAGTCGGGCCCCGGCACCCCCGGGCGGTAGGTCACCGACCGCAGCCGGCCGCGGAAGCGGAAGGACCGGTGGCGCTCGAAGAGCGGCCACGAGACGGGCGACTTCCGGTCGACACCGACGCTGATGCCCTGGAAGGGCGCCATCCCGATGAGCTGGTGGACGCTTCCTGGAGTGGCCCGCACCTCGCCGTCGACACTCACCGTGAAACTCCAGCGCAGCCCCTTCCCGGCCTCGGCCGCGATCACCACGACGTGCCCCCCCGGCGTAAGGGGGCCGGCGTCGGTCTCGTGGAGCACGCCGTACTCGTTGTACGCGAGCCGGAGCCGGCCGTCCTCGATGTACACGCTGTAGCCGCCGCCCTGGTCGCCGTGGGAGACCAGGACCCCTTCGCCCGGCTCGTCGACGGCCACGACGATCTCGAAGGAGCGCAGCGCCACCAGCCGTGAGGAGCGGTAGCGCTCCAGTTCCGGTGTGCCGGGCAGCAGGGTCAGCGGACGCACGAGCCGTTCCTCTGCCGGGTTGCGGCGGGCCAGTGCCCCGCTGCCGTCGGGCAGTGGGAAGACTCCGTTGCGCCAGGCGGCCTGCTCCCAGGCCTGCGACAGCTCCTTGACGAGGCCGGGGCGCTCGGCGGCCAGGTCGTGGATTTCGGTCGGGTCGGTCCTGATGTCGTACAGCGCCCACTCGGAGTCGTCGTAGGGCGTGCCGGGCCGGTGCAGGGTGACCAGTTTGTGGCCGTCCCGGTAGTAGCTGCGGTTGCCGGTCATCTCGCAGTACTGCCCGGAGTGGGTGGAGCGGTGTTCCGCGTCGGCGAGCACGGGGGTGAAGCTGACACCGTCCGGCTCCTGGAGGGTGACGCCGCGCCGCTCGGCCGGCCGCTCCAGACCGGCCAGCCCCAGCAGGGTGGGGGCGATGTCGGTGACGTACTGGTACTGCGTACGCAGGCCGGGGTCGAGTCGGCCCTCGCGGGCCCCCTTCGGCCACGACAGGACGAAGGGAACGCGTGCCCCGCCCGCGTAGGTGTGCCCCTTGTAGAGGCGGAAGGGGGTGTTGGAGGCCATGCCCCAACCCCGCGGGTAGTGCACCAGACTGCGCGGGCCGCCGATGAGCTCCGGGTCGCGGTCGACGTCGGGGGTCCAGTCGCCGGGGAGGGCGGGGTGGTGGACGAAGCGGCTGAAGTAGGAGCGGGTGCCCTCGGCGCCGCCCTCACCCGTGCCGCCGTTGTCGGAGGTGAAGACGATGATGGTGTTGTCCAGCTCGCCGAGTGCGTCGAGCGTCTCGGTGAGCCGCCCCAGGTTCTGGTCGATGTTGTCGACGAGCGCCGCGTACACCTCCATGTAGCGGGCGTAGAGCTTCTGCTGCTCCTCGGTGAGGCTCGCCCAGGCGGGTACGTCGAGTCCGGCTTCGCTGTTGCGGTCGGGGAGCTCGGTGCCCGGCGGGAAGAGGCCGTCGGCCAGCTGGGCGGCGAAGCGCCGTTCGCGCAGAACGTCCCAGCCCTCGTCGTAGCGGCCCCGGTGGCGGGCGATGTCCCGCGCCTTGGCCTGGAGCGGGCCGTGGACCGCGTTGTGTCCCAGGTAGAGGAAGAAGGGCTTGTCCGGGTCGTGGGCGCGGAGCGACTTCACCATGGAGATGGCCTGGTCGGTGATGTCGTCGGTGTAGTAGTAGTCGTCGGGGAACTCGTCGATGTCCAGCGGGCTGTTGTCGCGGACCAGCTGGTGCGGGTGGAAGAGGCTGGTCAGGCCTTCCAGGACGCCGTAGTACTGGTCGAAGCCCTTGCTCAGCGGCCAGTTGCCGCGGTCGTCGGCGGCGTTGGAGGCCGAGTCGCGGACCAGGTGCCATTTGCCGACGGCGTAGGTGGCGTACCCGGAGTCGTGGAGGAGTTCGGCGAGGGTCGGGATGTCGTCGGCAATCTCCATGCCGTAGCCGGGGAAGCCGGGGTCGGAGTTGGCGACCATGGCGTAGCCGACGCGGTGCGGGTTGAGGCCGGTGAGCAGGGCGGCACGGGCCGGTGAACAGAGCGGCATGGTGTGGTAGTTGGAGAGCCGTACGCCCTCCTCGGCCAGCGCGCTGAGGTTCGGGGTGGCGATCTCGGAGCCGAACGGGCCGATGTCGCTGTAGCCCATGTCGTCGACGAGGACGACGACGATGTTCGGGGCGCCGCGGCCCGGTGAGCCGTGCGGGGGCCAGGCCGGCTCGGATTCGGCGAAGGTCCGGCCGATCGTGCCGGGGAAGCCTTCGTAGGGGTCGCGTCGGGTGCTGGTGGTCATCGGCTCCGGGCTCCGTCGTCGGTCGTCGGGGTGAGCGGGAAGAGGCGGGCCAGTTCGTCGGCGAGGGCGGTGAGCTGGTCGCGCCCGGGGTGTCCGGCGAAGGCGGCGATCTGGAGGAGGGTGCCGGCGCCGCGCACGGTCAGCAGTTCGGTGTCGAGCAGACCGGGGACGATGCGCCGGATCGCCTCGGTGGCGGCGGGTTCGGCCAGCAGCTGCGCAAGCGGCGTACGGAGGTTGAGGGCCCCTTCGGTGAACTCGTCCGAGCGGGCGGCGGGTTCACGGGCCTTCTCGGCCCGTTCCCGCTGGGCGGCGACCAGCAGATGGGGCTCGCCGACCTCGCCGGGATCGCGCGGTACACCGAGCCGTTCGTACTGGTCGGCGGGTGCCTCACTCGCCCCGAGCTGCTCGACCAGCAGCCGGATCATGCGCAGTTCGACGGCGTCGTCGACGAACGGCCTCTCCTGGCGCGGGTCGGTTTCCAGGTCGAAGAGCAGCGTGCCGAAGCGTTGCGGTCCGAGGAGCGGTGAGGGGTTTGCGGCGATCCTGAGGGTACGTACCCCCTTGGTGAAGGAGAACGGTTCGGTCAGGGTCATGCCGGAGAGTTCGTCGGGGGTGTAGCGGCCGCGCATATGGGTGGGCATCAGGGTGTGCTCGTACAGCGGGCGGTTGCGGTCGTCGTGACATGAGCGCATGTAGACGTACCGTCCGTCGGTGACGTTCACATGGCCGCCGAACATTCCGAAGAGCGCTGATTCGCGCGGCTGTTGGGCGTCGAGCGCCTCCCGCAGCGGTCGGCCCCGCATGTCGGGGGCGCGGTCGGCTCCGAAGAAGTCGAGGAGTGTCGGCGCGAGATCGATCGTCTGGACGAGCGCGTCGTCACGGCTGCCGGCCCGGTCCGGGCGCCGCGGATCGTGCACGAAGAGCGGGGTGTGGACGAGTTCGTTGTACCAGGGGGTGACGACCTTCGCCCACCAGCCCTTCTCCCCCAGCAGGTAGCCGTGGTCGGTGCAGACGATGAGCATGGTGTCGTCCCACAGGCCGTGGGCGTCCATCGCGTCGAGGACGCGGCCCAGCGAGTGGTCGCACATGGAGAGCAGTGCCGCGTACTCGTAACGGGCGTGCGTCTCCTGGTCCTTCGTCTCGGTGACCCGGTTGTAGTCGGGCCAGTCGAAGTGCGGCCCGTCGTAGTCGTGCGGGTAGAGGTCCATGTAGTGGTCCTGGGTGAAGAAGGGTTCGTGCGGGTCGAAGGTCTCGATCTGGACGAACCAGTCGTCCTCGGCATGGTTGGTCCGCAGGAATTCGAGCCCCGCGTCGAAGGTGAGGGTCTGGGGCTGCTTCGCCTCGGTGTCCAGGTGCTGACGGTTGACCCAGTCCTGCCGCCACACGTCGTTGCGGGTGGTGCGCAGGTCGTCGGGGGGCCGCGGGTCGGCGACCTGCCCCTTCCAGGGGTCGCCCTCCTGGCCCCGGAAGAACTCCCAGGAGTTGTAGCGGCCGTGGTAGGTGGCGCCACCGTCCTCCCAGTAGTGCTGGTGGTCGCTGACGAGGTGGGTGTAGACGCCGTGCCGCTTGAGGAGCTCGGGCATCGAGTCGTCGAACGGCTCCAGCGGCCCCCAGCCCCGGTGCAGGAAGTTGTGGCGCCCGGTGTGCAGTTCGCGGCGGGCCGGCATGCACGGCATGGAGCCCGCGTAACACTTGTCGTAGGTGACCGTGCGCTCGGCGAGACGGCGGAAGTTGGGGGCGTGGGTCCAGTCGGCGCCGTAGGGCGGCAGCAGATGCCGGTTGAGGCTGTCGAACATCACCATGACGGCCTTCACGGGCGGGCACGTCCTTCCGTGGCGGGGAGGTCACGGGCGCAGCGGAAGCCGCCGTGGCCGGTCGAGGAGTCGGGGGTGTTGTGGGAGCGCGCGGCGACGCGGTAGCGGTTGCAGTACGAGGAGTGGCACAGGTAGGAGCCGCCCCGGATGACGCGCTCGCCCGCGCCGAAGGCGTCGGCGCACCACTCCCAGACGTTGCCGGAGGTGTTGTACAGGCCGTGGCCGTTGGGTTCGTACGTGGTGACGGGGACCGTGCCCGTGCGGCCGCCGGGCCGGTCCGAGCGGTGCGGGAAGCTGCCGCGCCAGGTGTTGCACATCTCGCGTCCGCCGGGGGCGAGTTCGTCGCCCCACGGGTAGCGGGCGCCGTTGCGTCCGCCCCGGGCGGCGTACTCCCATTCGGCTTCGGTCGGCAGCCGGAGTCCGGCCCAGTCGCAGTAGGCGCGGGCGTCGTCGTGGGAGATGTGCACGACGGGGTGGTCGGCCCGGTCCTCGATCCCCGGGCCGGGGCCCTCGGGCGCCCTCCAGTACGCTCCCTCGACGCCGAGCCACCAGGGTGCGCCCGGTACCCGGCCGATGACGTGGCGCGCGGCGGCCGGCGCCACGAGCAGATGGAAGACGTAGGAGCTGCCGTACCGTTCCGCGTCGGTGCGGTAGCCGGTGGCGTCGGCGAAGACGGCCCAGTCGGCGTTGCTGACGGCGGTGGTGTCGATGGCGAACGGGGCCACGGCGACCTCGCGCACCGGCCCCTCCCGGTCGGTGGGGTATCCCTCGCCGAAGGCGTCGCCCATCCGGAAGACGCCTCCGGGAAGTTCGGCCATCGCCCGGTGTGCGAGGGCGGGCGGCCGGGCCGTGCGGCGTACCACCGGGAGAGGGAGTACGCCCGTACAGGGACGGCCGGGTGTGCAGCAGGCGCTCACGCGAGCGCTCCCGTCTTCTCGGTGTGTGCGGCCCGGACCGCCGGGGGTACGGGTTCGGGCGCCGCCGCCAGCAGGGCGCGGGTGTACGCCTCCCGGGGGTGCTCGCAGACCTCGTCGGCGCTGCCGCTCTCCACGATCCGGCCCTGGTGCATGACGGCGATCCGATGGCTGACCTGTCGGACGACGGCGAGGTCGTGGGCGATGAAGACCAGGGCGAGACCGAGATCGCGCTGGAGGTCGGTGAGCAGGCCGACGATCTGCGCCTGGACTGAGACGTCGAGTGCGGAGACGGGTTCGTCGCAGATGAGGACGGTGGGTTCGGGGGCGAGCGCGCGGGCGATGCCGATACGCTGACGCTGGCCGCCGGAGAAGGAGCGCGGGTGCCGGTCGGCGACGGCCGGGTCGAGGCCCGCCAGCTCCAGGAGTTCCGCCACGCGCGACTCGCGTGCGTCACGGTCACCGAGGCCGAACGCGATGAGGGGTTCGGCAACGATCTCGCCCACCGTCATCCGGGGGTTGAGCGAGGCGTAGGGGTCCTGGAACACCATCTGGACCTGGCGGCGCACCGCGTGCAGCTCGCGGCGGGACGGCCGGGTGACGTCCTCGCCGCGCAGCCGCATGGTGCCGCCGTCCGAGGTGTGGGCGTGGGCCAGCACCCTGGCGAGGGTGGACTTGCCGGAGCCGGACTCGCCGACGATGCCCAGCGTCTCCCCCTCCGCGAGGGTCAGCGACACCCCGTCGAGCGCGGTGAAGCCGCGTCGCCGGGCCCCGCGTTTCCTGTAGGTCTTGCGCAGGCCGTCGGCCTCCAGGACGACCGCGCCGGGCGTGGGCCGGTCGATGCGGGCCGGTGCGGCGGGCGCGGGCAGCGGCTCGGTGCGCCCGGCGGCGGGCAGGCAGGCGGCCCGCACCCCGTTCGGCAGCTGCGTCAGCGGCGGTGTTCCGGTGCGGCAGCGGTCCTCGACGAGCGTGCAGCGGTCGGCGAAGGCGCAGCCGTCCCCGAGCAGGGTGAGGTCGGGCGGGCTGCCGGGGATGCCGGTGAGCCGGGTGCCGGACGGGGCGGAGAGACGCGGTACGGCCGCGAGGAGGCCCGCCGTGTACGGGTGGCTGGGGCGGGTGAGCACCTGGGCGGTGGGTCCGTCCTCGACGACGGTGCCGCCGTACATGACCAGCACGCGTTCGCAGGAGCGGGCGACGACGCCCATGTTGTGCGTGATGAGGACGAGGGCGGTGCCGGTTTCGCGGTTGAGGTCGGCCAGCAGAGTGAGGATCTGGTCCTGGACGGTGGCGTCGAGTGCGGTGGTCGGTTCGTCGGCCAGCAGGATGTCGGGCTCGCCGGCCAGCGCCATCGCGATGAGGATGCGCTGGCGCTGGCCGCCGGAGAACTGGTGCGGGTGGTCGTCCGCGCGGCGGTGCGGCTCCGGGATGCCGACCCGGTCCAGGAGTTCGACGGTGCGGGTCCGGCGGGCCGCCCTGTCGCGGTTGCCGTGGGCGCGGAGCACCTCGTCGATGTGCTTGCCTGCCGTGAGCACGGGGTTGAGGGCGGTCATCGGGTCCTGGAAGATCATGCCGATGCGGGCGCCGCGCACCGCGCGCAGCTCCGCCTCGCCGGCGGCGGCCAGGTCCCGGCCGTCCAGGCGGACGGTCCCGGTGGTGATGCGTCCGGTGCCGGGCAGCATCCGGGTCAGGGCGAGCGCGGTGGTGGACTTGCCGGAGCCCGACTCGCCGACGACGGCCAGCGTCTCGCCCCGGTTCAGGGTGAACGAGACGCCTCGGACGGCGTGCAGCGCCGATCCGTCGGGGGCGGTGAACTCGACGCCGAGGTCGCGGACCTGCAGCAGCTCCTGGGAAGTCATCGGCGTATCTCCCGGTTGAGCGCCTCGGAGATGAGGGAGAGTCCGAGGACGAGCGCGGTCACGGTGATCAGGGGGCCCGCGGCGAAGTTCGGCGCCTGGGCGAGATAGGGCATGGACTGGCTCAGTACGGCTCCGAGCGTGGGCTCCGGCGGCCGTACGCCCACTCCGAGGAAGCTCATCGCACCCTCGATGAAGACGGCGACGCTCAGTGAGACGGCGATCTGCACGACGAGCGGGTCGGCGGCGTTGGGCAGGATGTGCCGGACCAGTACCCGGCGGCCCGAACTGCCGCCGACCCGGGCGGCGGTCACGTACTCCCGTTCCCGCTCGACGAGGATCCCGCCGCGCAGCAGCCGCCCGAACGCGGGGATCTCGGCGAGCGCGATGACCAGGACGACGGGGATGCGGCCGGGGCCGAGTATCGCCGTGACCGCGAGCGCCAGGATCAGGCCGGGGAAGGCGAGGAGCAGGTCGAAGATCCGCTGGACGACGGTGTCGGCCACCGGGTGCGCGGCGGCGACGAGCCCGAACAGGCAGCCGAGCGCGGCGCCGATGGGGACGGCGAGCGAGATGATGCCGAGGTCGGCGCGGATGCCGTACAGGAGCCGGCTGAGCAGGTCCCGGCCGAGGTCGTCGGTGCCGAGCGGGTGCCCGGGGGTGCCGAGGGCGGCGAGACTCCGGCCGCTCTGGTCGGTGGGCCCGTGCCCGGCGAGCACGGGTGCGAGGAGTCCGGCCAGGATGACGGCGCCGACGAGGACGAGCCCGGTGCGGGCGCGTGCGGTGGACAGGGCGCTGCGGTAGGGGTGGCGGGCGCGGGTCCGGTTCCGCGCCTTCGGGGCGGTGGATGGCGGGCCGGCGGTGAGGAGGTCGGCGGTCGAGGTCATGAGGGTTACTCCCACCTGATCCTGGGGTCGAGCCAGGCGTACACGAGGTCCGTGAGCAGCTGGACGAGGACGAAAACGACGACGAGGAGCAGCAGGAGGTCCTGGACCACCGGGTAGTCGCGTCGGACGAGGCCCTGTTCGGCGAGCTGGCCGAGGCCCGGCCAGGCGAAGATCGCCTCGACGAGCACGGCCCCACCGAGCAGATGGCCGGTCTGCATGCCCAGCAGGGTGACGACGGGCGGGAGGGCGTTCGGCAGAGTGTGGCGCCACAGGAGCCGGCGCGGGGCGACCCCGGCGGCGGTGGCCGTGCGGATGTGGTCCTCGGCGAGCCCGCGCTCGATGCCGTCCTTGAGGTAGCGGCCGAGGACGGCGGCGCTGGGCAGCGCGAGGCAGAGCGCGGGCAGCAGGAGGTACTGGACGGCGAGGTCGGGCGCGGTCAGGAAGGCGACCCGGCCGCCGGGCGGCAGCACACCGAGGGCGACGGCGAACAGCAGCACGAGCAGCACTCCGCTGACGAAGGGCGGCACGGCCAGGGCGGCGGTCGTCGTCACCCGGATCACGGTGCGGATCCAGCGGCTGCGGGAGGTGGCCCCGAGGATACCGAAGGCCGTACCGAGCACGATGACGAACAGGAGGGCGGCCACACTGAGTTCGGTGGTGGCGCCGAGCCCGTCCCCGATCAGGTCGGAGGTCCGTCCGCCTATCGCGTACGAGGGCCCGAGGTCGCCCGTGAGCAGGGAGCCGATCCAGTGCGCGTACTGGGAGAGCAGGGGTGCGTCGAGCCCGAGCCGCTCCCGGATCGCGGCGACGGTCGCGGCGTCGGCGTCCGGGCCGGCGAGGGTGGTGGCCGGATCGCCGGGAACGAGCCGCAGGATGGTGAAGATCAGGAACGAGGCGGCGAGCAGGACCAGGAGGGCGGACGGCAGGCGTCGGAGCAGGTAGCCGCGCATGTCACACCAGGTAGGTGTTGTCGAGGTTGAGGTAGGAGAACTTGTTCAGCGTGACGCCGTGCAGCCCGTCGGCGGCCACCTGGACCTGACCGCGGACCGCGAGGTCGATGAGAAAGGCCTCTTCGAGCAGGATGTCGGAGATCTTCTCGTGCTGGGCGTTGGCCACCGCCGCGCTCGACTCGGGCTTGGTCCAGGCGTCCTGTACGACCTCGGTGTACTCGGCCGAGCGGTACTTGGAGGTGTTCTTCGCCTCGTTGAACGGATAGGCGCTCACGGCGAGGGTGGAGGGCTGGACCTGGGCGAAGCCGTGCCCCATGGTCCACAGGGCCGGCATGTCCTGGGAGATCAGCTTCTTCTGCCCGGTGGCGGGGTCGGTGGGCTGGAGCGTGACCCGGACGCCCACCTGCTTGAGGTCATACTGGATGGATTCGGCGACGGCCGTGTCGGCGGGCAGCGCGAGGTGCAGCAGCGGGAGTTCGAGCTTGCTGTGGCCGGCGGACTTCAGCAGTTCCCGGGCCTTGCCCGGATCGTGGGAGTAGTGGGTGCGGTGGGCCTCGGTGAAGGCGGGCGAGGACTTGGGCCACGGGGCGGCGGAGGCGAGGCCGTAACCGCCGAGGGTCTGCGCGAGCAGCCGGTCGCGGTCGACGGCCCAGGCGAGCGCCTGGCGGACCGTCCGGTCGTCCAGCGGGGCGATGGTGGTGTTGACGCCGAGGTAGACGGCGCCGGCGCCCGTGTCGTAGTTGGTGATGGTGAGGCGCTGGTCGCTCTTGAGGACGCTCAGGCTCTTGCCGGGGACGTCGAAGGAGAGCTGGGACTGGCCGGAGCGCAGGGAGGAGATCAGCGCGTCGGCCTGGGGTATCACCCGGAGCTCGACCCCGTCGAGGTAGGGCCGGCCGGGCTGCCAGTAGCTGTCGTTCCGGGTCAGGCTCAGGCCGGAGCCGGGGCTCCACTTCTTGAGCTCGAACGGCCCGGTTCCGATCAGCGTCCTGCCGGTGACGGCGTCCTCGACCGTCTTCGAATCGGTGATGATCATGAATTCGAACAGGTCGAAGAGGTTGTTGACGCGATGCGCCAGTTCGAGGACCAGTTCGTGGTCGCCGCGCTTCTCGAAACCGGTGATGGCGGCGGCCGTGCTGCGCAACTGAGCGGCGCGTACCGGGTTCTGCAGGTTCCTCACGGCGAAGACGACGTCGTCCGCGGTGAACTTGCGGCCGTTGTGGAACGTGACGTCGTCGCGCAGCCGGAGCGTGATGCTGCGCCCGTCCTTGGCGTACGTCCACGAGCTGGCGAGCTCAGGCTGCGGGCTGAGCTTGTCGTCGTAGCGGGTCAGGGTGTTGTAGATCAACCGGTGCTGGAGGGACTGCCCGCTCTGGGAGAACAGCAGTGCGGGGGTGAAGTCGGCGTTGACGGCGATGTTGAGCACGCCGCCGCGCTTGGGTGCGGTGCTCGCGCCCTTCGGGGCGGACGAGGAATCCGACACCGCCGAGCGGCAGCCCGCCAGACCCAGTCCGAGGAGCAGGGTGCCGCCGCCCGCGGCGCGCAGCGTGGAGCGCCGGGACGGTCCGGGGGGTGTGAAGGGGTACAGCTCGGTCATCGAAGCCTGCCTGTGACGGTGAGGGACGGTGGAGGGGAGGTACGGCGGAGCACGTTCACGCATTCGTTCCGCCGCGGTTGGTTCCGCTGCGGGAGGAATTGATCGACAGCGGTGCGCAGCTCGAAGAACGCCTTCCGGGACCGCTCCGCGGTCGTACGGAATCGGCATGGCGGCCGCACGGACCGATCGGGAAAGGGGGAGGTCAGACCACCGGGCCGGGACACCGTGCGGGACCTCGGGACTGCTGCCCCGTGCGGGGGCCCCGAGCCGGATGCGGTGTGTCAGCGGGACGCCCGGAGCACCGGGCCGGGGCTGTGGAAGAGAGGGCCCGGGTCAGCTGTGGACGGCACAGACCGCGCTGGCCTGTCGACAGAGGTCGACGTGCCTGCGGGAGATGAGGCGCATGTCCGGGTTCACGGGAGCAATATGACAGTGGCCTCGCCGGACGGTCAACCTGCCATGTCCGGATCTTGGTACGAAACCGCCTTCTGCCCCTTACGGGCGGCTACTCGAAGGACGCCGTCAAAGGGCTTCTGAACAGCGGGTTCAGCAAAATGGTGCCAGCGGCGACGGGCAGCACGGCCGTCCCGGCATGCGGACTGACGATCCGTTCGGGATCGCCGCAGACGTGGGAGTGGTCCACCGCCGCGCCCCGGATCTCCTCCAGATAGTCCGGATTGACCAGGCTGGAGTGCTCGGTGACCACGACCAGATCCGGGTTGAGGACATCGAGCAGCAGAGCCGTGGCCCGGCCGACCGCCCGGGCCCGCTCACGCAGCAGCCGGTCCGCGCGCCGGTCGCCCGCCGCGGCCGCGTCCACCACCAGGAACGCGTCCGGCTCGGGCACGATCCCCCGCCGCACGGCGGTCTGCGCGACAGCCGTGTTGGACGCCGTCGCCTCCAGGCAGCCGGACCGTCCGCAGGGGCAGAGGGCCGTGGAGTCCGGTACGGGCAGATGCGCCACGTCCCCTGCGCCGGAGCCCGGGCCCTGGTGGACCACCCCGGCGATGCCCAACGCCGCGTCGACCACGTTCCCGATGAAGAGGTGGACCAGGCTGCGCCGGGCCGCGGGCCGGCCGAAGAGGATCTCGGACTGGGCGACAGCCCGGGCGTGGTTGTCGACCCGCACCTCGAGTCCGCCCAGGCCACGGGCGAGTTCGGCGGCCAGCGGCCGCTGTGCCCAGCCGAGCGACTGGTGCCGCACGGCCGTCCCCGTGCCGGGGTCCACCCAGCCGCCCAGGGCCGCGCCCACGCCCAGCAGCCGCCGGCCGCGCCCGGCCTCGTCGAGGAAGGCGCGCAGCCCCTGGACGATCCTGCGCGGCAACTCGCCGGGGTCGATGCCGTCGTGCGGAAGGTTCCGCCGGTCCAGCAGCCGGCCGCGCAGGTCCAGCAGTCCGAACGTCGAGCCGGGCACCCCGATGTGGACGCCGCCCACCAGCGGGCCGCCGCTCTCCCCGGTGTGCAGGTCGACCGGTATCTGCGGTCTGCCGACACCCTTGCTCGCCACCAGTTCGGGCAACTCCCTCACCAGGCCGAGCCGTACGAGGTCGGTGCACTGCCGGGAGACGGCGGCCGGGCTGAGCCCGGAGCGTTCGGCGATCGCCCGTCGGGCGACCGGCCCGTGGTCCAGGACGGTCCGCAGCACCGTGGCGGCGTTGGTCTCGCGCCTGCCGTCACCGGTGGCGCGGGAGATGTGGGGAGCGGCTGTCATGGGGCCTTCCTTCGGTCCTGCGACGCCGGGGCGGTCGCAACGTTACGGCGGCGTGAAATCGCGCGGGGCCTGCCGCCCCTCCTGCCGACCGGTCCTGCCACCCGTTCAGAGGCGCCGACGAAACCCCAGGTCAGGCAGGGGTTTTCGGCATCTGTCCGGAGGGGTGCGGGCCGCGTGCAGGCGCCGATTGAACCACTGTCCGGCGCTCGTGGGGGCGACTGCGGGTGCTTGACGTACGCCGCCGGGCGCTGGAAGTCTCCGGGACATGTTCGCGACGGCAGTTCCCGATGCGCGGCCCGTCCGCACCGGCCGCCCCGCAATGACGCCCGCATGTCCGGGCCTCTGTACCGCCGCCTGACGACAGTCGGCTCACCGCGTCCCGGACGATTCCGTCCCACCGCACATCCGCTCCCGGACACCGCACCCGTGTCCGCCCGCGGCCGTCTCACGCCCCAATTACTTCCTCTCCAAGGTTAATCGGCGCGCCATCGGCCGAGCCGCACCGACGGCATACGACGAGCGCGTCCTGAGAAGGGAATTCGCCATGTCCTCCACCACCACCGCCCCGGCTCCCGCCATCACCGTCCAGAAGCTCGGTGGCCGCATCGGCGCCGTCATCTCCGGAGTGCGCCTCGGCGGCGACCTCGCCCCCGAGACCGTCACCGCCATCCGGTCCGCCCTGCTGGCCAACAAGGTCGTCTTCTTCCGCGGCCAGGACCACCTGGACGAGGACAGCCACGAGGCGTTCGGCCGGCTGCTCGGCACCCCGGTCGCCCATCCCACCGTTCCCTCGGCCGACGGCCGTTACTCGCTCGGCATCGACTCCGACCACGGCGGCCGGGCCAACCAGTGGCACACCGACGTCACCTTCGTCCCCGCCTACCCGGCCTTCTCGATCCTGCGGGCCGTCGTGATCCCGCCGTACGGCGGCAACACCCTGTGGTCCAACACCGCTGCCGCCTATGCCGAGTTGCCGGAGCAGTTGCGCGCCCTGGCGGACAGTCTGCGGGCCGTCCACTCCAACGACTACGACTACGCCGCACTGCGTCCGAACGCCGTGCCGGAGGCCCTCGCCAAGTACAAGGAGGTCTTCACATCGACGAAGTTCCTCACCGAGCACCCGGTGGTCCGCGTCCACCCCGAGACCGATGAGCGCGTCCTGCTCCTCGGCAACTTCGTGCAGCGGATCAGCGGTCTGACCGGCCGCGACTCCCGGGCCCTCGTCGATCTGTTCCAGTCCCACATCGAGCGCCCGGAGAACACGGTGCGCTGGGACTGGCAGGTGGGCGACGTCGCCATCTGGGACAACCGCGCCACCCAGCACTACGGCGTGGACGACTCCGACACGCACGAGCGCAAGCTGCGCCGCGTCACCATCGACGGCGACGTCCCCGTCGGCACCGACGGCCGCTCCTCCACCCTCATCAGCCCGGAGGCCGTTCCCGACCCGTCCTTCGGTATCGCGTCCGGCGCCTCGGCCGCCGAGGGCGCGGAGACGGCCTCCGCATGAGCGCGTCCGCACCGGCTCCGGCGGGCGGCGCCTCGGCGTCGTCCGCCGGGGGACCCCCACAGGTGATCGTGGTCCTCACCGACCAGCAGCGCTGGGACACGGCCGGGGTACACGGCAACCGGGCCGGGGTGACTCCCGAATTCGACCGGATCGCCCGCGAAGGCACTCTGTTCGAGCAGGCGATCACCTCCAACCCCGTCTGCGCACCGGCACGTTCGGCGCTGCAGACCGGCCGTTTCCCGACCGCGACGGGCGTCTTCCGCAACGGGCTGCCGCTCCCCCGGGACATCCCGACACTCGCCGGGGAGTTCGCGGCGGCCGGCTACGCGACCGGATACATCGGCAAATGGCATCTGGCGGGCGAGGACAACCCGGACGGCCCCGTGCCGCCCGAAAGCCGGGGCGGTTACGAGCGGTGGCTCGCCTCGGACCGGCTCGAGTTCACCTCGGACGCGTACCGGACGGTGGTGCACGACGAGGACGGCGAGCCCGTCCGGCTGCCCGGCTACCGGTCCGACGCGCTCATCGACGCGGCGATCCGCTTCGTCGCCGACCACCACGACCGTCCGTACCTGCTCTTCCTCTCGCTGCTGGAACCGCACCACCAGAACCCCACCGACGACTACCCGGCCCCGGCGGGCTACCGCGAGCGCTACGAGGGGGCCTGGCTGCCGCCGGATCTGGCCGCGCTCGCGCCGGGCGCCCCGCAAGGCGGCGCGCACCGCCATCTGGCCGGCTACCTCGGCCAGATCAAGAGGGTCGACGAAGGAGTGGGACGGCTCCGCGACGCGCTGCGGAGCATCGGGACCGAGGAGAACACGGTCCTGGCGTGGACGGCGGATCACGGTTCCCATTTCCGTACCCGCAACAGCGAGTACAAGCGCTCGGCGCATGAGGCGTCCGTCCGGGTGCCGCTCGCGCTCACCGGACCGGGTTTCACCGGGGGCGGGCTCGTCCGGCATCCCGTCGGGACGGTGGACCTGATGCCCACGCTGCTGGCGGCGGCGGGCATCGCGGTACCGGACGGCGTGCAGGGGCGCTCCCTGCTCCCGCTGACCGGCGGTGGTAGCGATCCGGGCCGGCCCGGATCGGTGTTCGTCCAGATCAGCGAGGACCGGGTGGGCCGTGCCGTGCGTACCTCCCGGTGGAAGTACGCGGTGGTGGCTCCGGACGCGGACGCCTGGCACGACGCGGACGCGGACGGCTACACGGAGACGGAGCTTTACGACCTGGCGGCCGACCCCTACGAGCTGGACAACCTCGCCGGACTGGACTCCCACCGGGCGGTCGCCGACGAACTGCGCGCGGAACTGCTGGCGTGGCTGGAGCGGATCGAGGGCGCGAAGCCGGAGATCGAGCGTGCCGCCGTCCGTCCGGCCGGCCAGCGCCGCGCGGAGTCGTTCCCGGCCGGCGCGCCGTGGGAGGGGGTGCGGTTCGGTCATCGCCCGCGCCCCTGACGTGCGCGCCGGCGGTGACCGCTACGGTCGGGTACCGGGCTGTTCCTCCGCGGCGGCGGCGATCTCCTCGATGATCCGGTCCGCCGCGGCGAACGGCCGATCCGCACGCCACCGAAAGGTACGTACGCATCCCGGCGATGCGACCGCCGTGTGCGGCAATGGGCGGACCCCATAGTTGTTTTATTGCGCAACCTTTAAAGTATGCGTATGGACACCGATTGCACGACACACGAGGAGCACGCGGTGCTCGTCGGGGGCCCCGCCCACGGCCTTCGCCTGCGCGTCACCGACCGACCGCCGGTCGTACAGATCACCCGCCCCTGCGAGGTGGAGGCGGCGCCGGGCGGCGTACGGGCCGAGGCGCTGTACGTCTACCGGCTCGGCCTGCCCCCGGGCGACGGGCCGCTGCGTTACGGCTACGACGCGGCGAGCCCGTGACACCACCCGTCGGGGTGCCGGCCGCGCGGGCCGGTACCCCGACGGTCGCCCGTCAGTCCGAGAGTGGCTGAGCGGCGACCTCGATCAACAGGGCCTGGCCCGGGTCGAGCGTCGGCATCGGCAGCCCAGCGCCGGTCAGTACGGCGCCCGGCACCGGGACCCAGCCGTCGAGTGCCGCCGTGCACCAGAGGGGACCGGTGACCTGGTGGAGGCCGGGCAGCCCCGCCTCCGTACGGATCCGGACCCGGTAGGGGCGTCCGGCAGTGAGACCGGGGAGGCGGACCCGGCCGGACTGACCCGGTACGGAAGTCTCCGTCCGGGCCCAGCAGTACAGCGCGGCACCTGCGTCCGGCGCGACCACACCGTGGAGTTGGGTGGCCTCGTCGCCGAGGTCCGCCCTGACGACCTGTCCGCTGTGCAGCAGCCCGCGCATCTCCTTGTACAGCGCCGCCCACCGGGCGAGCGCCACGCGCTGGGCCGGGGTGCGCACGGTCACGTCGTCCTCGATGCCCGCATGGCCGAACAGCGCGGTGATCAGCCGGAACGAGTCGTCGGAGACCCGGCCCGTCGTATGGCTGCGCGGGCCCCCGACATGGGCGCCCATGAGCTCGGGCGGCAGCAACTGCGCGGTCCAGCGCTGGATCGACTGGCGCTCCACCGGATCGTTGCAGTCCGAGGCCCAGACCCGGTCCGTGCGGGCGAGGACGCCTAGGTCGACGCGTCCACCACCGCTGGAGCACGACTCGATCTCCAACGCGGGGTGGCGGGACCTCAGCGTGTCCATCAGCCGGTAGAGGGCCTCGGTCTGGGCGTGTACCCCGGGCCGGTCGGCGCCGTGCGCCCCGCGCAGCACCGCTTCGTGCAGTTCCCGGTTGTGGTCCCACTTGAGGTAGTCGATGCGGTACTCGGTGACGAGGGCGTCCAACCGCTCCAGCAGGTACCCGAACGCGTCCTCGCGGGCCACGTTCACCACGTACTGGTGGCGGGAGCTGGGTCCCACACCGGCGGACGGGCCGAGAATCCACTCGGGGTGTTCGCGGGCCATCCGCGAGTCGAGGTTCACCATCTCGGGTTCCACCCAGAGCCCGAACTGCATTCCGTGGGCGTGCACCCGGTCCGCCAGCGGGGTCAGCCCCTCGGGCCACACCCGCGGGTCCACCGTCCAGTCGCCGAGCCCCGCCGTGTCGTCCCGGCGGCCGAGGAACCAGCCGTCGTCCAGGACCAGCCGTTCCACCCCGATGTCGGCGGCGGCGTCGGCCAGTGCCAGGAGTTGTTCGGGTCGGTGGTCGAAGTAGACCGCCTCCCAGGTGTTCAGGGTCAGCGGACGCGGCGTGGACGGGTGCCCGGGGCGGGCGCGGAGCATCGTGTGGAAGCGGGCGGCCAGTCCGTCCAGTCCCTCGCCTGACCAGGCGAAGAAGCATTCGGGCGAGGTGTAACGGTCCCCCGGGGCGAGCCGGATCTCGCCGGGCGCCAGGAGCTCGCCACCACCGAGGACTCCCCCGTGCACACCAGCGCCCTCGGGCAGCCGCTCGGCGAGCCAGCGCTGGTTGCCGCTCCATCCGACGTGCAGGGCCCAGACCTCGCCCGTACGGAAACCGAAGCCGGGCACGCCCACCGTCAGGAGATGGGGCGCGTCCAGTCCGGGCTTGCCCCGGCGTACCTCGCGGACGTGGCCGGCGAAGCCCAGCCGGCCACGCTGCGGGGAGCGTTCGCGGCACCACTTGCCGGTGAAGTCCAGGATCTCCTGGGCGCGGCCCGGCAGCGGGAGCAGTGCGGTGGTGGCGGTCAGGTCGTAGGGGGCGGGGCCGGGGGCGCCGGCCGGGCAGGACAGGGTGGTGCTTACCCCCAGCACACCGGACGGGTCCAGTCGGTAGGCGAGGACGATGTCGAGTCCGGCGTCCGCGTCGTGGAGGTCGATGACCAGTTCGCCGGGGCGTTCCTCGGCACCCGTCATGGTGACCCGCGGGGTGGTGGCCGTCCCGGACCGGTGGCCCTGATGGGCCGGGGTGCCCGACCAGCCGTCGGCCTCGGTGGGCCAGACGGTGAACTGTCGTGGTCCGTCGAGAGAGTTGTTGAGCGCGGCGGCGTCCGCCGTCAGGCCGAGGGCCGCGAGGCCGTCACCGGTCAGCTCACCGAGGTCTTCGCCCCAGTGCAGGACACGGGGCAGCGGGGCGCGGAGTTCGACGACGAAGCTCACCCCGGCCGCACGCAGGTGCGCGATCCGGGTGGTGATGCGGGTCATGGCATGTCCTCTCGAAACCGGTGGGCGGCGGCGGGGCTCCGCTGTGGCGATGCCGCAACGATCATTTCCTTCTACGGTCAGAATATTCAGCGCCGTCCGGAGGAGTACCGTCGCGTTCCCGGCGAATTCACTGCCCGGAACCGCCCGTTTTGCCTTCGACCAGAAGGTAATCTCGACGGGGTGAACCTCACCCGGCAGCCGCCGTCCGCAGCACTCGTCCTCCAGACCCTGCTGACCCAGGGCCCGTTGACGCGGGCACAGCTCGGCCGACGCACGGGGCTCTCCTCCGGGGCCGTCACCAAGGTCTCGGCCCCGCTGCTGGACGACGGCTGGATCACCGAGCTCGGGCCGTCCGGCGACCGGCAGCCCGGCCGCCCGGCCACGCTGGTGGCGGTGCGGCCCGAGCGGGCCCGGTTCATCGGCATCAAGATCACGTCGGACGAGCTGATCGGCATGCTCGTCGACCTCACGGCCACCCCGCTGACCACCCACCGCACGCCGCTCCGTTCACGGGACGTCGGCACGGTGGTCGGGGCTGTCGCACGGCTGGTCGGCACCCTCCGCGGACCGGACGGAAAGGGGCGGGCCCGAGGGGTTGGGGCCGGAGACGGGCCGGCCGGAGGGGAGGCGACCGGTTCCGTCCCGGCGGTGCACAGCATCGGCGTGACGGTCTCCGGCGACGTGGACGGCCCGGGCGGCACGGTCCGCTACTCCCCCTTCCTGGACTGGCACGGGGTGCGGCTCGCGGCCCTGGTCGAGGAGGCCACCGGCATTCCGGCGGTCATCGACAACGACGTACGGGCCCTCACCGTCGCCGAGCGCTGGTTCGGTGCCGGGGTGGGCCTCTCCTCGTTCGCCGTGGTCACGGTCGGCGCGGGGGTGGGCTGCGGGATGTCCATCGACGGCCGGGTGGTGTCGGGGGCGTTCGGGGTCTCGGGCGAGCTGGGGCATCTGCCCGTCGGCGGCAGCGACCGGGTCTGCACGTGCGGCAACACCGGCTGCGTGGAGGCCGTGGCGTCGACGCAGGCCATCGTGGAACAGGTGCGGGAACAGACCGGGGACGCGGAGCTGTCCCTGGCCGGCGCGGTACACCTGGCGCGGGCCGGGGACACCACCGCGCGCGCCGTCTTCACCCGGGCGGGGCGGGCGCTGGGGCTGGGGATCGCGTCCGTGGCCAACCTCATCGGGCCGGAGCGCATCATCATCTCCGGCGAGGGCGTGGCGGCCTACGACCTGTTCTCCGACGAGATCCGCCGCACCTTCGCCGATCAGGCCTTCGGCGCCGCGGCCCGGTGCGAACTCGTGGTGCGGCCACTGCCGTTCGAGACCTGGGCGCGCGGTGGGGCGGCGATGGCGGCCCACCGCCTCTTCGCCCCGCTCCCCGGCCGGACCGCCGGGGCGGCGGCCCGCTGACCCGGGCCCGCCGCCCCGCCGCTCCCGTCAGGCGTTCGGGTCGAATGGGATCCCGGCAGGCATCGCCTTCTCCAGGTGGGCGGCGAAGTTGCCGTCCTTCAGACCGAAGACCGCGCTGCCGAAGTCGGCCTGCACCAGCTTGTCCCGGATGCCGTCGGGGTAGCCGTTCCAGCCGACCAGGTCGGGGAACTGCCACTCGTGGTAGTGGTTCTCCGCCGGCTCGTCGCCGGTGGTCGCGGGACGGAAGCAGTGCGTGCCGATCCCGTCCTTGTGGTAGACGGCCTTGGGATGGGTGCCGTCCCACTGGATCTGATCGCGGCCGTACACGCTGAAGCCCCCGTGGGCCGAGGTGGAGACGTACTTCGCCTCGTTGTCCTGCACCCACACCACGACGTGCTCCCAGTCGTGCCGGTGACCGCCCAGCCCGCTCCCGGCCACGGCCTGGTCCTTCTCGAAGTAGAGGCCGTAAATGATCGCGCACCAGCCGTTGTTGCACTTCGAACGGGAGTAGCCGTTGGTGTTGTCCAGGTCCCAGGAGTCGTGGCAGCTGCCGTTGACGGCGCCGGTGGTGTTCAGCCCGGGGGCGATGGCACCGTCGGGGCCGATGGCCGGGGTCGGGTAGCAGCCGTCTCCGTCGTAGTCGTAGGCCGGCTGGAAGGTCTGTTCCAGGCTGTCCGCGTTCGCGGGCAGAGCGCCGGGCACAGCCGCGAAGGCGCTGCCCGGTGAGGCCAGGACCAACATCCCGGCCGCGGCAAGTACCAAGGCCACCTTGCGGATCCGTCGTTCTCTCTTCACTGCTTCCTCCTGGTCGAAGCTGGTCGGGCCGGCCATGCGATGACATGCCCATGTCGAGCCTTGAGGAACCCCGGAGCGCTGCCGGGTACGCCGGACATCGCAGTGGTGAAGGCTCGGCCAACAAGACGGTATTTGTTTCTTGACAGAGGAAAACAACTCACTTACGTTTCCGGCCATGCCTGCTGGCGGGCCACTGCTGCCCGGCCCGGACGTCCCGTCAGATTCCGCCGCATCAGCGGAGATACGACGCGGCGGCCATGGTCCGTCCGCACCGCCGCCCCGTCCCCGCGCAACCGGAGCAGGAGACCCCCATGACCTCCCCCGCCCGAACCACGCGAAGAGCCGTGCGCGCCGCGACCGTCCTCGCCGTCACGTCCGCCCTGTTGACCGCCGCGCTCCCGGCGCAGGCCGCACGCGAGACCGTCCGCGCCGCACCGTCGGTCACCGCCGTCCCCACGCCCGCCACCGGACCGGGGCGGGCCCGCAAACCCTTCATGGGGTGGAGCAGCTGGTCGATGCAGACCAGCTCGTACCCCGGCCTCAACCCCACCGGCGATTACAGCTATCTGACCGAGGCGAACGTCCTCAAGCAGGCCGACGCGATGGCCGCGAAACTGAAGCCGTACGGCTACGAGTACGTCAACATCGACGCCGGCTGGTGGCGGAATCAGGAGTGGACGCCGGAGTTCGACGGGTACGGGCGCCAGCAGGCCGACCCCCAGCGCTTCCCGCGCGGGATGAAGCCGGTCGCCGACGACCTCCACCGCAAGGGCCTCAAGGCCGGCATCTATCTGCCCGTCGGTCTGGAGA
This sequence comes from Streptomyces sp. NPDC127177, assembly GCF_042672475.1. Lineage (NCBI taxonomy): Bacteria > Bacillati > Actinomycetota > Actinomycetes > Kitasatosporales > Streptomycetaceae > Streptomyces > Streptomyces sp. NPDC127177. The sequence goes on along the minus strand of NZ_JBHXUW010000009.1, from coordinate 122,888 downwards.
AGGAGGGGTACGGCGGCGGCGAGCTGCCGATATGGCACGCACCGGGCTGCACCACCGGGGACATCGTCTACGACGATCTGCGCACGACGAACGGCTGGGACAGCTCGTACAAGATCGACTTCGGGCGGCCGTGCGCGCGGAAGTACATCGACTCCCAGGCCCGGCTGATCGCCGACTGGGGTTACGACTTCCTCAAGCTCGACGGCGTGGGACCCGGCTCCTTCAAGAGCGGTGACAACTACGACAACCGGGCGGACGTCGCCGCCTGGAACGAGGCGATCAAGCGCACCGGCCGCACCATCCACCTGGAGATCTCCTGGTCGCTGGATGCCGACTACGCCGACAGCTGGAAGGAGAACTCCGACGGCTGGCGGGTGGACACCGATGTCGAGTGCTACTGCGGGACGCTGGTGACGTGGGACAACTCGGTGAGGACCCGGTGGCGCGACACCCCGGCGTGGACGCGGCACGCGGGTCCGGGCGGCTGGAACGACCTGGACGCGATCGATGTCGGCAACGGCGCGATGGACGGGCTGACGAAGGCCGAGCGGCAGAGCTACATGACGCTGTGGTCGATCGCCAAGTCGCCGCTCTACTCGGGTGACGACCTCACGGAACTGGACGCGTACGGGCTCTCGTTGCTGACCAACCGCGAGGTGCTCCGGGTCGACCAGGGGCGGGGCGCCCCCGCCCGTCCGGTCACCGCGGCCGGCGACCAGCAGGTGTGGGCCTCGGAGAACGGCGAGGGCGGCTACACCGTGGCGCTGTTCAACCTCGGCGGCTCGCCCGCCCCGGTGACCGCCCGCTGGTCCGCCCTCGGCTTCGCAGGCGAGGCGTCGGTCCGGGATCTGTGGAAGCACGAGGACCTGGGCCCGCACAAGGACGGCATCACCGAAGCGCTGCCCGCGCACGGTTCACGTCTCTTCACCGTCACCCCGCACGGCTCCCCGCTGCGGACCACGGCGTACGAGGCCGAGTCCCCGGCCAACACGCTCACCGGCAACGCATCGGTCTCCGACTGCGGTACGTGCTCCGGCGGCAGGAAGGTCGGCGGCCTCTACGAGGGCGGCGCGCTGCGCTTCGGTAACGTCGAGACCGCGCGGGCCGGAACGTACTACGTCAATGTGACCTACACGTCCGGTGACGAACGGTCCGTCGAGATCTCCGCCAACGGGGAACCGGCCACCAGCAGGATCTTCCCTTCCAGCGGTGGCTGGGGCGCGACGGAGACCATCGGCGTCCCCGTGACACTCGCGGCGGGCCGGAACACCATCACGTTCGACAGCGGCTCCTCCGGCTTCGCACCCGATATCGACCGGATCGACGTGCCCAGGCGGCACTGACGCCCAGAGCTGCCACTCCGGCCCGGTCACGCCGCCGCCGAGGAGCGGGCTCCGCCCTCCTGCCGTCCGTCGGCGTCGTGGTGGATGGGCGTGCCCGACCCGGTCAGTGGGGCGCCCGTCCCGCCGCGGCGTGCCGCGACGATCTCCGCCGCGATGGACAGCGCGGTCTCCTCCGGCGTACGGGCACCGAGGTCGAGGCCGATCGGCGAGCGCAGCCGGTCCAGTTCACCATCGGTGAGCCCGGCTTCGCGCAGGCGCCGGTCGCGGTCCTCATGGGTGCGCCGCGAGCCCATCGCGCCGACGTACGCGGCGGGCAGCCGCAGTGCGGTCTCCAGGAGCGGGACGTCGAACTTCGCGTCGTGGGTGAGCACGCAGAGCACGGTCCGCTCGTCGGTCGCCGTTCCCCGGAGGTAGCGGTGCGGCCAGTCGACCACCAGGTCGTCGGCCTCGGGGAACCGGGCGCGGGTGGCGAAGACCGGGCGGGCGTCGCACACGGTCACGTGGTAGCCGAGAAACTTGCCCGCCCGCACGAGCGCCGTGGCGAAGTCCACCGCTCCGAAGACGATCATCCGGGGCGGCGGCACGCTCGTCTCCACGAACAGCAGCACACCGCCGGGGCAGCCCGATCCGTCCTCGGCGATCTCGACGGTGCCGGTGCGGCCGGTGTCCAGGATCGCGCGGGCCTCGGCCGCTGCCGTCCGGTCCAGCTCCGGAGTTCCGCCGAGGCCGCCCTCGCAGGTGCCGTCGGCGTGCACGAGCAGTGCTCCTCCGAGCAGTTCGTCCGGCCCCCGGACTATCCGGGCGAGCGCCGCGGACTCGCCCCGGTCCGCGGCCGACACCGCTGCCAGGAAGACCGGTGCGGCCGAACGCACCGGTGCGACCAGGACCTCGATGACGCCGCCGCAGGTGAGCCCGACGGCGAAGGCGTCCTCGTCGCTGTATCCGAAACGTTCCCGCACGGTCCGCCCGTCGCGGAGCGCCTGCACGCACAACTCGTAGACCGCCCCCTCGACGCAGCCGCCGGAGACGGAGCCGATGACGGTGCCCTCGCTGTCCACGGCCAGCGCGGCGCCGGGGCCGCGCGGCGCGCTGCCGCCCACGGCCACGACGGTGGCGACGGCGAAGTCCCGGCCCTCCTCGAACCAGCGGCCCAGCGCGTCCGCGATATCAAGCACGCGGGGCTTCCCCCTCCGCACGCCGTCGGGCCTCTTCTGCCGCGCGCAGGACACGGTCGGGGCGGATCGGCAGTTCACGGTGGCGCACGCCGGTCGCGTGCCACACCGCGTTGGCGATCGCGGCGGCCACACCCACGACGCCGATCTCACCGATGCCCTTGATCCCGACCGGGTCGTCGGGGACGTGGTCATCCACCCAGTCCGCCTCGATGACCGGTACGTCGGCGTGCGCGGCGAAGTGGTAACCGGCGAAGTCGGCGCCGACGTGGCCTCCGGAGGCCTGGTCCCTGATCGCCTCCTCGTGCAGGGCCATGGACAGCCCCCAGGTCATGCCGCCGATCAACTGGCTGCGGGCGGTGAGCGGGTTGACGATGACGCCCGCGGCGTAGATGCCCAGCAGCCTGCGCACCCGCACCTCGCCGGTGGTGACATCCACCGCGGCCTCGGCGAACTGCGCGCCGAAGGAGTGCCGTTCCTGCTGCGGGAGGGCGCCGATGGCCTCTGCGGTGTTCGACCGGGCGGTGATCCCCTCGGCCGGGATGCCACCGCCCAGGGCCAGCCGCTCGCGCAGGTCAGCCGCTGCCAGCCTGACCGCCCAGGCCCACGAGCGGGTGCCCGTGGAGCCGCCGGCGATCATCGCCGGGCCGATGTCGCTGTCCCCGATCCGCATCCTGATGCGGTCCGGGTCCACCTCCAGCGCGTCGGCCGCGACCAGGGTCATCGCGGTCCTGGCGCCGGTTCCGATGTCCGCCGCGTTGACCCGCACGGTGAAGGAACCGTCCTGCTCGGCGGTCACGGCCGCGGTGGAGGGGCCGACCCCCGAGGGGTAGGTGGCCGCGGCCGTACCGGTGCCGATCAGCCAGCGCCCCTCGCGGCGCAGTCCGGGACGCGGGTCGCGGTCCGCCCAGCCGAACCTGCGGGCGCCCTCCTCGAAGCAGGCGAGCACGTTGCGGCTGCTGAACGGCAGGCCCGACACCGGGCCCGTCGCGGGTTCGTTGCGTGCGCGCAGAGCGATCGGGTCCACGCCGCACTTCTCGGCCAGCTCGTCGAACGCCGATTCGACGGCGAAGGAGCCCGGCGCTTCGCCCGGTGCCCGCATCCAGGTCGGGGTCGGCACATCGAGCCGTACCAGTGTGTGCTGCGTGTGATGCGCGTCGGCGTCGTACAGGACGCGCCCCAGCACCGCACTCGTCTCGACGAACTCGTGCACGGTCGAGGTGAGGCTCTGCGCCCGGTGGTCGAAGGCGCGCAGCCGGCCGTCGGTCCCGGCGGCGAGCCTGACCCGCTGGGCCGTGGGGCTCCGGTACCCCACGAGGGAGAACATCTGACGACGGGTCAGCACGACGCGTACCGGGCGGTGCAGGAGGGTCGTGGCCATCACGGCCGCCACCTGGTGGGGGCTGAGCCCCTTCGACCCGAAGGCTCCCCCGACATGCTCGGACCGCACCCGTACCGAGGCCGGATCGAGGGAGAAGAGTTTCGCGATCTCGGTGGCCACCCAGCTGCTGCCCTGGTTGGAGTCGAGGACGTCGAGCCGCCCGTCGTCCCAGCGGGCGGTCACCGCGTGCGGCTCCATCGAGCTGTGGTGTTCCTCCGGGGTGGTGTACTCCTCGTCCACCACGAAGGCGGCGGCTCCGAGCTCGGCCTCCAGATCCCCCTTCGACGTCTCGGCGTCGGCCATCACGCTCTGCTGCGGCGTGTACGCGCCGGGGTGCCCGGCGAAGAAGGCGACGTCGTGCGGCTCGTCGTCGTACTGGACGACGAGAGCCTCGGCGGCCTCCCTGGCCTGCTCGGACGTCTCGGCCACGACCAGCGCCACGGGCCAGCCGACGAAGGGCACCCGGTCGTGCTGGAAGAGCCCGACGACCGGGTTGGGGCGTCCCAGCATGCCGACGTACTCGGTGTCGACGCGCGGCGCGTTCCGGTGGTGCAGCACGGTGAGGACGCCGGGCATGGCCAGGACGGGCGTGTCCTGGACCGAGCGCACCCGGCCGCGGGCCACCGTCGAGAGCACCAGCCAGCCGTGGGCGAGCTCCGCGAAGGGGATCTCGCCGGCGTAGCGGGCCGCTCCGGTGACCTTGTCGCGGCCCTCCACCCGGGTGCGGCCGGAGCCGATGGCCCCGGTGAACGCCGCGCTGTCGGTCGTCGTGGTCATCGGGCGGCCTCCTCGGCGAGTTCGGTCAGCACGGCCACGACGAGGTTGCGCATCAACGTCACCTTGTATCCGTTCTCGGGCAGTGTCCGGGCGGCTGCCAGTTCGGTGTCCGCCGCGGCGGCGAAGGCCTCGGCGGTCGCCGGTCCGCCGGTCAGTGCCCGTTCGGCCGCATGGGCCCGCCACGGCCGGGACGCGACCGCCCCGAAGGCGAGACGCACCTCGGCCACGACACCGTCCCGGACGTCGATCGCGGCCGCGATCGAGCCGATCGCGAAGGCGTACGAGGCGCGCTCGCGCACCTTCCGGTACCGGGAGTTCGCGGCGACCGCGGCCGGCGGCAGCGTGACGCCGGTGATCAGGGCGCCTGGCGGCAGGGCCGTCTCGATGTGCGGTGTGTCGCCCACGGGGCGGTAGAACTCGGTGATCGGCAACGTGCCCGGCCCGTCGGCCGTCTCGTACCGGATGACGGCGTCGAAGGCCGCGAGCGCGACCGCCATGTCCGAGGGGTGGGTCGCCACGCAGTGCTCGGAGGCGCCGAGGATGGCGTGGTTGTGGTGCTCTCCCGCGATGGCCGGGCAACCGCTGCCGGGGACTCGCTTGTTGCACGGTTTGGCGAGGTCGCCGAAGTAGCCGCAGCGGGTCCGCTGGAGCAGATTGCCGCCGACCGTGGCCATGTTGCGCAGCTGTCCGGAGGCGCCGGCCAGGAGCGCCTGGGCCAGCGCCGGATAGTGACGCCGGACCTCGGCGTGGGCGGCGAGATCGCTGTTGGTGACGGTCGCACCGATGCGCAGTCCGGCCTCGGCCGTGAACTCGACGGTGTCCAGCGGTAGTTCCTGGACATCGACGAGCAGGGAGGGCCGCTCCACGCCGGCCTTCATCAGGTCGACGAGGTTGGTGCCGCCGCCGAGGAAGCGGGCCTCCGGGTCCGCGCCGAGCAGGGCGAGGGCTCCGGAGACGTCGAAGACACGCTCGTAGCCGAATTCCCTCATGCCACCGGCTCCTTGGTCTCGGACGCGGAGGACTCCGCCGCCCGCGCGACCGCCTGCACGATCGATACGTAGGCGCCGCACCGGCACAGGTTGCCGCTCATCCGCTCGCGGATCTCCTCGGCCGTGAGGGTGGGGACCCCGGCCTCCGGCCGGACGTCCTCGGTCACTGCGCTCGGCCAGCCGGCGGCGTGTTCCTCGATCACCGCGAGGGCCGAACAGATCTGGCCCGGTGTGCAGTAGCCGCACTGGTAGCCGTCGAGGTCGAGAAACGCCTGCTGGACCGGGTGCAGCCGGTCGCCGTCGGCGACTCCCTCGATGGTGGTGATCTCGCGCCCCTCGGCCGCGACCGCGAGCTGCAGACAGGCGACGGCCCGGCGCCCGTCGAGCAGCACCGTGCAGGCGCCGCACTGGCCCTGGTCGCAGCCCTTCTTGGTACCTGTCAGATCGAGACGCTCACGCAGGGCGTCGAGCAGGGTCGTGCGGTGGTCGACCGGCAACGTGTACTTTTCGCCATTGATGTTCAGGGTGATGGCACTGGACGTCGATGGGGCCATGATCAGCCTTCTTTCGCATTACTGATGCGCGTCGAACGTGACGATCCCGGCGGACGGCCCGGGAGGGAGGGAGGCGATGCGCGTGATGACGCAGATGAGGACGGGGCACCGGTCGGCCACAGTGGCTGGATCTGCCGGTAAGGTGAGGCTAAGCGGACAACTGTCCGCCGATGGTCAAACTTAGTGGACAGCTGTCCGCTTATCAAGACCTGTCGTGGCAGTGAGCCCGGAAGGAGGAGCCGTGCAGGAGGAGAAGAGCGCCCCTCTGCGTCCGGACGCCCAGCGCAATCGCGAGCGTATCCTGGAGGTCGCGCTGGCCGAGCTGACGCGGGCGGCGGACGCCCCGGTGAGCGCGATCGCGAAGAAGGCCGGGGTCGGGCAGGGGACGTTCTACCGCAACTTCCCCAACCGCGAAGCCCTCGTTCTGGAGGTGTACCGCTACGAGATGCAGCAGGTCGCCGACAGCGCCGGGCAGTTGCTCCTGATCCGTGAACCCGACCGGGCCCTGCGGGAGTGGATGGACCGGCTCGCACAGTTCGCCATGGCCAAGGCCGGGCTGGCCGAGGCGCTGCGCACGACGGTCAGCAGGCCTGGCGGTCTTTCCCAGCTGGGGCACGGCCCGCTGACCTGGGCGGTCACACTCCTCCTGGACGCCAACGAGAGGTCCGGCACGATCCGTCCGGGGCTGAGCGCCGAGGACTTCATCCTCGCCATCGCCGGGCTCTGGCAGATCGACCCGCACAGCGACTGGCAGCCGCGCGCCGCCCGGTTGCTGGATCTCGTGATGGACGGGCTGCGGGCGGGGGCCTCCGGCGCGGGCCGGGCCGGGGGCGACGCGGCGCAGGACGGACGGGCCTGAACCGACGGTTCCGGCCTCGGCCCGGCACGACCCCTGCGAAGGCCCTAGAGTGCGCGAGTGCCTTCGTACAGCATTGGCCAGGCCGCTGAGCTGCTGGCCGTGAGTCCCGAGACAGTTCGCCGCTGGGCCGACGGCGGTCACCTCGTGATGGCCCGGGGCGGTTCGGGGAACCGGGTGATCGACGGAGCCAGCCTCGCGGGCTTCGCCACGGAACGTGCCGCGGGTCTGCATCCAGTGCCCGGGGAGGTCCTGACGTCGGTCCGCAACTCGTTCGCGGGGATCATCACCGCGGTGAAGGCGGACGACGTCGTGGCACAGGTGGAGATCCAGTCGGGACCGCACCGGCTGGTGTCGCTGATCAGCCGCGAGTCCGTCGACGAACTCGGCCTGGAGGTAGGCGTCATGGCAACGGCACGGGTCAAGTCGACGAACGTGCACATCGACCGGCCGGGCGCCCGGGGCTGAGCCCCGGCCGGTGCGGTCAGCGGCACATCAGGGCGGCCTGCAGATCGAGCTTGTGGTCGAGGCGCGACAGGTCGCGGCCGGTGAGCTGCTCGATGCGCCGGACACGGTAGTGGACCGTGTTGACGTGCAGGTGGAGGGCCTCGGCGGCGCGTGCCCAGGAGCAGTTGTGCGCGAGGAAGACCTCAAGGGTGTGCAGCATCATCCGCTGGGAGGCGCCGTCCCCGTCGACCAACGGCCCCAGGGTGCGGGCGCTGAAGACCTCGCGCACGTCCTCCGGAAGACCGGCGAGCAGCCCGTGCAGGGTGGTGAGTTCGTTCACCGAGGTCAGCCGGCCCGCCACGGGTTCGGTGGCGCGCGACGCCGTCAGGGCGTAGCGCGCCTGTACGAGACTGCCGCCCAGGTCCTCGGGGTCGTCGGCCACCGCTCCCGCACCGCCGTGGAGTGCCGCGCCGGGACGGCAGTCGGCCAGCACGGACCAGAGGTGGCGCAACCGGTCCTCGCTCCCGTCCGGTCCGCTCCGGACGACGGCCACGGCCTCACCACCCGCGAGCCTGCCCACGGCGAACGGCCTGTCCGGGTCGTGGTGCAGGGCCTCGGTCAGGGCGTCCGCCGCGGCGCTCGCGTCGTCCTCCTGGGCGAGCCGCGCCGTGATGACCTGGTAGGGGCCCCGGTCCGCGAGCCCGCAGCCGTGGAGGGCGATGCGCAGTGACGTCCCGTCGGCGTGCGGGGCACCGACGAGCGCGACGAGGTCGTCGCCCTTGCGGCGTACCGCGTTCACCGCGGGGGCGGTGCGGTGCCGGTGCTGGGCGAGGACGTCGGCTATCTCGTGCAGGACGCGGGGCGGTGCCCCGGCCGTGTCGGGGACGTACAGGTGCCAGACGTCGTAGGGGGATCCGTCCGACTCGACGCGCAGCGTGGCCCCGGCGGGCCCGCGCAGGAACTCGGCGCCCCGTCGCGCGGTCAGGGGCGGCGCCGATGGAGTCCGTGCGAGAGTGCGCCCGGTGGCGCTGAGGAGGTACGCGGCCGGGGTCCCCAGGTGGGCGAAGGCGCGGTCGAGCAGTGTGTCCGGGTCCACGTCGGCCGCGAGCAGGGCGCTGAGCTCGTTGCGCACGTTCTCGGGCAGCGCATAGTGATGGGTCGGCCTGCGGCTGAGGTCGCCCCACTGTCGGAGGTAGACCGCCTCGGTGATCGCGCGGAAGCTGGTCCGGGCGGGGACGGCGATGAGCGTGACGCCGCGGGTCCGGCAGGCCTCGACGAGAACGTCGGGCACGGTGCCGTGCGTCTCCTCGCCCGCGAGCAGGGCCACGGCCCCGGCCGACCGGAGCGCCGCGACGAACCGGTCTGCCTTCTCGGGCCCGTCGGCGGGGTGCCACCACACCAGGCCGCTGAGAACGACCTCGCCCTGCTGGAGAAAGCGGGCTGGGTCCTCCAGGTCGGTGGCGGTGACCCCGCTGATCTCCCGGGCCGGCAGGGGCTCTTCGCCCCACAGCAGGGTGAGTCCGAGGGATTCGAGCTGGAGGAGGTGTTCGACGTGCATGGTCTGGCTCCTTGCGCGACTGCCGGGCGCCGGCCCGACATCTCACATTCACGAGGCGATTGCGAGTCTGGTCATCGTAAATGCCAGGTGAAGTGATCCATACACCTCTTGGTTGATCATCCAGAACGCAGTGCGGCGGCTCGTATTTTTCCGTGTGGTGCGCCAGTCGTGCGCGGGGCGTCCCGGTTGCTTCACTGGGCTTCTCGACGGCCGACGACACGGCGGGGATACGGTGGAAAACCTTGGTATCGGTTCACAAACGCCAGGCTGATGGCGGACATTGCCCCGTAGGAGCGATTCCACGGAGCGGGCGCTGGGCATACCTTCTGACAGCCGCCCTGCGGGCCGTCCGATCCGGGGATCCCCATGAGCCGACTCAGCGCGCAAACCCGCACCCCTCCCCCGCTCCTCGCACCCTTCGCCCTGCTCGGGGACGTCGAGCGGCCGGCGACACTGACCGTGGAGGACCTCCGGGGCAGGTGGGAGCAGCAGCGGGCGGAGGTGGTCTTCGACTGCGCCACCAACGGCCCGCAGCGGCACAGCTTCGAGGGGCCGCTGCTCCGGGAGGTGGTCCTCGACGCCCAGCCGGTGTTCGACGCCCGCAGGCGCAAGGACCGCTCGCGTTACCTCGTGGCGGTCACCGGAGGCGACGGGCACCACACGGTGCTGTCCTGGGCGGAGATCGACGCCGATTTCGGCGATGTGCCGGTGCTCCTGGCCACCCGGATGGACGGCCATGACCTGGACACGGCAGGAAGCCAGCTGGTGGTGCCCGCCGACCGGTGCGGGGCGCGCTACATCAGCGCCATCACGCATGTATGGGTCGGGGCGTGGCCGGTCTCCGTACGGCCCGCCGCGAGCGCCGAACCGGCGTAGACCGGCAGGGGCCGCGGGTCCGGAACGGTCCGACCGGCGGAGCGGAGCCGGCGGTCCACCGACCGGGGCCCGCCTCGCGGTGTCCGCGCGCCGACCCTTTCGGACGTTCCTCCTAACGGGTACGCATCTGCCATGGAGGATCGCATTACACATTGTAAATGCAAACCCAAAGCGCCTATTCTGTGGCACATGCAGTCCTACACCATTGGACAGGCCGCCCGCCTGCTCGGCGTCAGCCCCGACACCGCGCGCCGCTGGGCGGACGCCGGACGGGTCGCAACCCACCGCGAGGAGAGCGGCCGCCGCCTCATCGACGGCCGGGACCTGGCCGCGTTCTCCGTCGAGGTGGCCCAGGGCGGCACCGAGGACGACGCGTCCTACACCTCGGCCCGCAACGCCTTCCCGGGCATCGTCACCGCCGTCCGGCTCGGCGATGTCGCGGCCCAGGTGGAGATCCAGGCCGGCCCGCACCGGCTCGTCTCCCTCCTGACCCGGGAGGCGGTCGAGGAACTCGGCCTCGAGGTCGGCATGCAGGCCACCGCCCGCGTCAAGTCGACCAGCGTGCACATCGACCGCACCTGATCCGGCACCCCGGACCCCACAGCCCCACAGAGAAGCGGCGTCGCCCGTCCCGGCGCGGCTCACACCATCCGCTCGGACGGCACCAGCCGACCGCGTTCCCAAGGAGTCACGACCCTCATGTCCCTCGCCTTCACCAGACGCCGCACCGCAGCCGCGATCCTCACGGCGGCTCTCCTCGTCCCGCTGGCAGCCTGTAGCAGCGACAACGACAAGAAGGACTCGGACGCCGGGACGTCCGCGTCCGCGTCCGGTTCCGACGTGCCGAAGGCCGATTTGACGGTGCTGGCCGCGTCGTCGCTGACCGATGTCTTCAAGACGGCCGGCGCCGCGTACGAGAAGGAGCACCCCGGCACCGAGGTGAAGTTCTCCTTCGCCGGTTCGCAGGAGCTCGCCGCCCAGGTCAAGCAGGGCGCGCCCGCCGATGCCCTGGTCACGGCGGACACCAAGACGATGGACGGTCTCAAGTCCGACACCGGCACGCCGACCGTCATCGCCAAGAACCGCCTGGTGATCGCCACCGGCAAGGGCAACCCCGAGAAGATCGACAATCTCAAGGACCTCGCCGACACCAAGCTGAAGGTCGTGCTGGCGGCCCCCGAGGTGCCGGTGGGCCGCTACGGTCAGCAGATCCTGGACGCGCAGAAGATCACTGTGAAGCCGGTGTCGCAGGAGCCCAACGTGCGCGCCGTGCTCAGTAAGGTCGAGCTCGGTGAGGCGGACGCCGGTCTCGTCTACAAGACGGACGCCGCGACGGCGACCGACAAGGTCGAGGCCATCGACATCCCCGATGCCCAGAACGCCGTCGCCTCGTACCCGGCCGCGACTCTGAAGACCACGAAGAACAGCGAGGCAGCGGACGCGTTCGTGAAGTGGCTCTCCACCCCGGAGGCCCAGAAGATCCTCGCCGACGCCGGCTTCCAGCAGCCGTAACCGGTGACCGCCCCGTGCGGGCGGCCGGGCTTCGGTCCGGCCGCCCGCACGGCATTTCCAGCTTCAGGGACCTCCAGCCCCAGGGATTTCGATGAGACGCCTCCGCAGCCGTACGACCGGCCCCCGCGCACCGATCGCCCTGGCGATCCCCGCGCTCGTGGCCATCGCCTTTCTGCTGCTGCCGCTGGTCGGGATCCTCGCCCGCACCTCATGGGGTGATCTGGGCACCCATCTGACCAGTCCCGGGACGACACAGGCGCTGAAGCTGTCGCTGCTCGTCTCCTTCTGGGCGCTCGGGCTCTCGCTGGTGCTCGGTGTGCCACTGGCCTGGCTGCTGGCCCGTACCGACTTCCCCGGCAAGACGTTCGTCCGCTCGCTCGTGCTCCTGCCGATGGTGCTGCCGCCCACGGTGGGCGGTGTCGCCCTGCTCCTCGCGTTCGGCCGCCGCGGTCTGCTCGGGCCGTGGCTGGAGGACACGTTCGGCATCACGCTGCCCTTCCACACCTCCGGTGCCGTCCTGGCGGCGACGTTCGTCGCGATGCCGTTCCTCGTCATCAGCCTCGAAGGGGCGCTCGGCGGACTGCGCCCGCGCTACGAGGAGACGGCGTCCTCCCTCGGAGCCTCGCCGGTACGGGTGTTCTTCACCGTCACCCTGCCCATGGTCGCCCCGGGTCTCGCCGCCGGAGCGGCACTCACCTGGGCGCGGGCGCTCGGCGAGTTCGGCGCTACCATCACGTTCGCCGGGAACCTCCCCGGTACGACCCAGACCCTGCCCCTCCAGGTCTATCTGCTCCTCCAGGACAACCCCGAGGCCGCCACTTCGGTCTCCCTGCTCCTGCTCGCGATCGCCATGCTCGTCCTGATCGGCCTGCGCGGGCGCTGGACCGGCGGCCCGGGCGCCGCGCCGGCCGGGCCGCGCGCCGGGGTGGACGAGCCGTCCTCAGGTATTCCGGAGGGCACCGGAACGGCTCCGCCGGTCAAGGAGGACGCCGCCGGTGCCGGGGAGAGCTGGCCGTTGCACGCCGAGGTCACCGGCTTCAACGAGCTGACGCTCGACGCCGGTGCCGGCACCACCATCGCCGTCGTCGGCCCCAACGGCGCGGGCAAGACGACCCTGCTGCGCGCCCTGCTCGGACTCACCCCGCGCGCCCACGCCGCGCTGCGGCTCGGGGAACTGGACGTCAGCGCGCTGCCCACGCACCGTCGCGGCGTCGCCTGGGTCCCCCAGGACGGTGCGCTGTTCCCCCATCTCAGCGCGCTCGCGAACACCGCTTACGGGCTGCGCGCCCAGGGCGTCCCGCGCGCCGAGGCCCGCCGCAGGGCCCGGCAGTGGCTGGACCGTCTCGGCGTGGGGCACCTCAGCGCCCGTAGGCCGTCCCAGGTCTCCGGTGGCCAGGCGCAGCGCATCGCACTGGCCAGGGCGCTCGCCACCCGCCCCAGGCTGCTGCTGCTCGACGAGCCGCTCGCCGCACTCGACCAGACCACCCGGGCGCATGTCCGGCACACCCTGCGCACGCACCTCGCCGGTTTCGGCGGTGTCTGCCTGATCGTCACCCACGACCCGGTTGAGGCCGTGTCCCTCGCCGACCGGGTCCTCGTCCTGGAGGACGGCCGCGTCCTCCAGGACGCCCCGCCCGGAGAGGTCACCCGGCACCCCCACTCCCCCTGGGTCGCCCGCATGCTCGGCCGCAACGCCTGGCCGGGCACCGCGACCGCCGACGGGCTCGAACTCCGGGGCGGCGGCGTCCTGGTCATCGCGGATCCGCTGCCGGCGGGCACCCCGGCGCTCGCGGTCATCGCGCCCGAAGCCGTCTCCGTGCACCGCGCGGAGCCCGGTGGCAGCCCGCGCAACATCTGGGCCGGCACCGTCAGGGAGATCACCACCAGCGGCAGCCGGCTGCGCGTCCTCATCACCTCGCCGCAGGCACCTGACCTCGTCGCCGAGATCACCCCGCAGGCCGCGGCCGAGCTCGGCCTCGCCGACGGGGTGCCGGTGTGGACCAGCGTCAAGGCGACCGAGGTCACGACCGTGGCGCTGTAGGCACCCTGCCGGCCCTCGCCCCGCGCCTCACCGCGGAGGGCAGACTCCCGTCATGGCCAGAGCGAGCAGCCGGTCCGCCTCGGCGGCGGGGGCCGCGTGGTGCTCCGTCGCCAGGGCGATACCGGCGATCAGGGTGAGCAGATCGGCGGAGGTCACACCGGGTGTCACCACACCGTCCCGGGCGGCGCGGGCCAGCAGCGGGTCACACGCGTCGCTGAGCTTCGCGGAGCAGGCGTTCACATGGGCCTCGTCGGGGCCGTCCGCACTGTCGAGTGCCAGCGCGGCGGCCAGCCCCCGCGCGGACGCGGCGTACCCGGTGAAGGCGGTCAGCCACTCCAGCAGCGCCTCGCGGGCATCCGCCGCCCCGGCGAGGTCGGCCGCCAGGGCGCCCAAGGCCTCGATCCGTTCGTGGAAGACCGCCTCCAGCAGCGCGCGCCGGCTCGGGAAGTGCCTGCGCACCGTGGCCGATCCGACTCCAGCGATGCGGGCGATCCGTTCCAGGGAGGCGTCGGCGCCGTGCACGGCGACCTCCTCCTCGGCGACGTCGAGGATGCGCGTGTAGTTGCGCCGGGCGTCCGCACGCTGGCCGGGCATGGCTTCTCCTCCTGTGTTCGGGCGGCCTCGCGGATGTTCGCTTGCTAAGTGGCGGGGCCCTCCGTATCGTACCGAACCAGAAACGGCGGGGCCCGCCGTTTAGTCTCTGCGCACCATTCGAGGAGCATCATGTCCACGGATCCCACATCCGCGCCGGTACTCGTCACCGGCTCCACCGGCCGCCAGGGCGGCGCCACGGCACGCGCCCTGCTCGCGGCGGGCGTCCCCGTCCGGGCACTGGTCCGCGACCCTGCCACCGAGCGGGCCAGGGCCGTCGAGAAGCTCGGCGCCGAGCTCGTCACGGGCGACCTCCTGGACCGCGACTCGGTGACGCGGGCCGCCGAGGGGGCCCGCGCCGTCTTCTCGGTGCAGATGCCCGACATGACCGGCCGGGGCTTCGACGGGGAGTTGGACCAGGCGGTCAATCTGATCGAGGGCTCACTGGCCGCCGGCGTACCGCAGTTCGTGCACACCTCCGTCTCCGGCGCCGGGCAGCACACCGAGGCGCCCGGCTGGGCCGAGGGCCGCTGGGCCACGATGGAGCCCTACTACGCCACCAAGGCGGGGATCCAGGACCGGGTGCGTGAAGCGGGCTTCACGCACTGGACGCTCATCAAGCCGGGCTTCTTCATGGAGAACTTCCTCCCATCCATGGCCTTCCTGTTCCCGCGCGGCGTCGAGGGCGGCCTGGTGAGCGTCGTGAAGCCCACGACGCTGCTCTCCGTCGTCGCGGTGGACGACATCGGTGCGACCGCCGCGGCGGCCTTCACCGAACCGGAGCGGTTCCACGGGATCGAGCTGGAGCTGGCGAGCGACTACCTGTCCATGACGGACATCGCCGCGACCCTCTCGCGCGCGCTGGGCATCCCGCTCACCGCACCCGTGATGACCGAACAGCAGGCGACCGCCGCCGGGATGCCGGGGATGGGCGCCTCGCACGAGCGGCTCAACGTGGTCGGTCAGCCCGCACGACCGGAGTACGCACGCGCTCTCGGCATTCCGCTCACCACGTTCGACCAGTGGGCACAGCTGCACATGCGGGCCACGGCCTGACTCCGGGCGGCCGCCCCGTCAGCCGACCGAGGTGAGCCGGGCGTACGCGACGACGTTGCCGTCGTAGCCGGCCTTCCGGGAGAAGCCGCCACCACAGGTGAGCACCCGCAACTCCGGTTCGGCGGCGTCCGCGTAGACGCGCTCGGCGGGGAAGTCGGCCTTGCTGACGACCTCCACGGCGTAGACGGAGAAGACAGCGGTGCGGCCGTCGGCACGGTGGATCTCGATGCGGCGCCCCTTGTCCAGTGCGCCGACACCGTAGAAGACGGCGGGACCCGCCTCGTTGTCGACGTGACCGACGACCACGGAGGTGCCGGGTTCGCCCGGGGTGACGGAACCGTCGTACCAGGCGGCCAGGTTGGCATCCGTCAGCGGCGGTACGCCGATCCAGCCGTCCGCACCGAGCCCGACCCTTCCCACCGGGGCGTCGACACCGATCGAGGGGATCGTGATCCGTTCGGGCAGCGAGCGGGACAGGGGGGCGGGAGGCGGGCCCTTGGGCCAGGCACCGGCCCCCGCGGAGCCGGACGGGTCACCCACGGCCGAGGCGGGCTGGGGCGGGCCGGCCGAATTCCCCACGCCGTGCCTGATCAGCGAAACCCCGATCAGCAGGGCGACCGCGAGGGTGCTCCAGCGCGGGCCGCGGCGCCCGGTGCCTGCGCCGCGCCGCTCCCGACGTGCGGTTCCGGCAGGTTCAGGGGGTTCGGCGGGTTCGATCCACTCGTGCCACACGGCTCTGTGCACGGCTCCTCCACCTCGCGATCCGGTGACTGCCGGGTCCGGCCCGCCTCGGGGGCCGGACCCGTCGGGGCGGAGCCGGTCAGACGTTGCCGCCGGAGCGGCGGCGCAGCTTGTGGGCGCCGAATCCGAGCACACCGGCCACGAGGGCGGAACCCGCTCCGATCTCCCCCGGGCTCATGCCGGAGAGGCTGCCGCCTGCGCCGGCGCGCACACCGTTGTCGGGCTTCACCGGCCCCGTGCGGTCACCGCGGCCCGAGCCGTTACTACTGATGGTCAGCGGCGTGGTGCCCTTCTCGCCCTTGCAGTCGAAGGTCACGTCGTACTCGGCGCCCGGCTTGGCGTCCGCGTCGACCCGCGCGGTGGCCGAGTGCCCCTCCGCCAGGGTGACGGTGTCGAAGACACCGGAGGAGACGGTCACCGACGGGACCTCGCAGCCGGTGGCGTTGAGGGTCACGGTGCCGCCGGGCGCGACCGTCGACGGGGAGACGGTGAAGCCGAACGACGTGATGTTGTGGTTCCCGTCGTCGGCCAGGGCCGCGGGGGCGGTGAGGCCGAGGGCGGCGACGCCGAGCAGGGCGGCAGAGGCGACACGTATCACGCGCATGATCAATCTCCGGATCCTCGAAAGGCAGCCGCGGACCTTTTGTCCGCACAAGCGAGCTATGCCTCTCGGCACAGGTGACGCTAAGTGGCACCCGGGTGACCCGCCACTCGACCGCCTCACCTCTCAGAGCCGAATGGAGCAGCACCTGACCGGCCCACCGCCGAGGCGGTGCGCAGCACGGGGGCCGGGCTCACTGAGGGCTGACGAAGCGTGCGGCGCACCCTGATCCCGGGCGAGGGCTTCAGCCCGACGGCGGAACCCTCCCGGCTGCTCCACGAGCACCCGACCGCCGAGCAACTGGCCGCGTGCTGAAGGCCGGTGGACCGGTTCCCACCCCAGGAGGCCCGACATGGACAAGTTCCTTCTCGCCACTGCCGCCGCGACGTCCGCCCGGTATCTCGTGGCGCGTCACACCGCGCTGGAGCGAGAAGGGCCGGCACGCCAAGGCCCCTCGTCTCCTTCGACGTTGGCCACCATCCTCCGCATGACCTTCAGTGCGGCCACGTACTCCTCATCACTGATTCCCTCGTGGACCACGGCACGCAGCCCGGTCACCAGCTCGCGCAGCCGCACCCTGGCCGCCTCCCCCGCCGCGGACAGGTGCAGCCGCTGCCCGTGGCCGGCCCTGAGCCATCCGCGGTGGATCAGCTGGTCAACGACCCTCGCGATCTCGTGCGGCCCGTCCGCGAGAGGGGTCAACTGGGCGATGACCTCCTCGCGGGTCGACTCCCCGGCCCCGCCGTCCACACGGTTCAACACCCAGTACTGCGGCTGCGTGACGTCGATCCTTGCCATGGCGTCACGCAGATGCCGGGTGACCGACGCATGGGCGAGACCGCTCCAGTAGCCGATGGGCTGGGAGGCCAGCATGTCGTCGGTGGCGGCCGGATCGGCCGGTGCCTGATCGGTGGGGGTGCCGGTCGGAGGGTTCATGGTCATGACGCTACAGCTCGCCGGCACCGGGCGGATGGCCTGACCATCGGCCGGCTCGCGACGCTTCCGAGCCTGCCGGTCCGCACCCTGCACCTCTGTCGCCGGATCGGCCGGGCGCACCGTCACCGCGCGCGCCCGCCGGTTACCGGTGCTCGTACAGCGAGATGTTCCGACGTGTGGAGTGCCTGGCCGGCCCACGCCCTCATCGGCCGGCAAGGGGGGTATGCGCGCCCATCCCCTTGGAACAGGCTGTGAGTGGACTCAGGTCATCGCGATGAGGTCATTGCGATGAGGCGGTGCGGTGCCGGTCGGCAGCCCAGGAGGCGAGGATGCGCAGGCCGTCGTGGGGGGAGAGCCGACTTCCGCGGTAGGACGCCGAAGGAACTCGGCCGATTTGTCCGTGTCTTCAGCATGCGCAACCAAGGGTTGACCATTCCGGGAAGTGCCCCTAGGTTTCTCGCAGCCCACTGGTACATCGATTAACCACATGGTTAACGTCCTGGTTGGAGACATCCCGCTGTGCGCTCATCCCTGAGTCGGCGCGGTTTCCTCGCTGCGGGTTCCGGCGTCGCCGCCGCTGCCGCAGTCCCCGCCCTGTCCGGCTGTTCCACGCTCGCCTCGGCCGATTCCGACCCCGGCACCCTGCTCGTGCACACCCAGCTCGGCACCACCGCGCCGGGCTCTCCCACCTACAAGGCCGTCGTGAAGGAGTTCCACGAGGAGAACCCGGGGCTCCGGGTCAAGAACCTCGTCAACGGCGACGACCTTCCCCAGGTGTACGAAACCTCCCGGCTGGCCCGCAAGGAGCCGGACGTGGTCATGGTCAACCTCTACGACAAGACGCTCGCCTGGACCGACGTCGGTGCCACCGTGGACGTCAAGGGGTACCTCGACGACTGGGGGCTGCGCGAACGCGTCCTGCCCCAGGCCCTGGAGGAGTGGACCGACTCCAAGGGCAGACTGCGCGCCTTCCCCTACTTCGCCACCAACTGGCCCGTCGCCTACAACACCGCTCTGCTGGACCGGGCCGGTGTCGGCGCCGTCCCCACCACCGGCGACCAGCTCATCGGTGCCGCCCGCAGGCTGCGGGCCAAGGGCATCGCGCCGGTCACCGTCGGCGGGAACGACTGGACGGGACAGAAGCTGCTGGCCCAGATCATCCAGACCTTCCTCACCCCCGACGAGGCCCGGAAGGTCTACACGAGCGGCGACTTCAGCGGCAGCAGGGGCGCCCGCGAAGGCATCGAGTACTTCGTCCAGCTGCGGGACGCCGGAGTCTTCGCCGACAAGGCACAGGGGCTGACGTCCGACACGATGACCACGCAGTACAACACCGAGGCGGCGGCCATCCAGTCCGCGATGTCCTCGGCGCTGGCGAAGGTCTCCCCCGAGCCCGCCGCGCACACCGAGGTCGGCGGCTGGCCGCTGGCCCCCGGCGCCTCGCACAGCAAGCCGACGATCCTGCGCTCGTACACCCTCATCGGCTTCTGGATCAGCCCCAACGGCGTCAAGAAGCTGTCCTCGGTCGAGAAGTTCCTGCGCTTCATGTACCGGCCCGAGGTGGTCTCGCGCTTCATCACCGAGAGCGGGCGGGACATGGCCCTGGTGACGGACACCGTCAGCAAACGGTTCCCGCTGGTGGCCAAGGCCCAGCAGCTCGGCGACCGGGTCGGCCAGGTACTCCTGCCCGATCTGTACGTCCCGCCGACGGCCACCCAGCCGCTGATCACGGCGACCAGCACCGCCTTCACCCGGGGAACGAGCGCGGCCGCCGTGCGCTCCGCCCTCGAATCCGCCTACCGCACGGCCTGATCCGCGCGCCCGAGCCCTCTGCGAGTCCCGAATGACGTTGCTCTCGTCCGCCCCGGGCGGCGCGTCGGTCCGCCGGCCTGCCCCTCCGTCGCCGCCTCCCGCTGCCTCGCCCCGCAAGCAGGGCGGGGTCGTCCTCGCCGTACCGGCCCTGGTCTGGTACCTCGTCTTCATGGTCGGCCCGCTGGTCGCCATCTTCGTCATCGCCGCGCTGCACTGGCCCGGCATGCTCCAGCCGGTCTCCTTCGCCGGTCTCGGCAACGTCCGTACCGTCTTCGACGACCCGGTCTTCTGGGAGTCGGCCGGCAACACGGCCATCCAGCTCGTCATCGCACTGCCGGTGATGATCGTGTGCGCTTACATGCTGGGGTACTACGTCGCACAGCAGCCGCCGGGCCACCGCGTCCTGCGGTACCTGCTGTTCATCCCCGGGCTGATCTCCACCCCGGCCAAGGCGATGGTGTTCTACGCCGTCCTCTCACCGGACGGACTGCTCAACGGCGCCCTGGACAAGATCGGGCTGGGCTCGCTCACCGACGCCTGGCTGGCCTCGCCCTCCACCGCCCTGTACTGCCTGATCCTCCTCGACGTGTGGAGCGGCATCGGTTTCACCGCCGTGCTGTTCGCCGCCCGGCTGGGCAGCGTGCCGGGCGAGATCGGTGAGGCCGCACAGCTCGACGGCGCCGGGCACTGGCGCGCGATGTGGCGCATCCACTTCCCCGTCATCCGTGACTTCGTCGGTGTAGTGACGATGCTTCAGTTCCTGTGGACCCTGTTCGGCTCCGCGCAGAACGTCCTGCTGCTCACCCAGGGCGGTCCAGGGAGCTCATCGACGACCCTGTCCTTCCTCGTCTACCAGAAGGCGTTCATCGCGGCCGACCTGGGATACAGCCAGACCGTCGGCGTGGTCCTGTTCCTGGCCGGCCTGGCAGGGCTGCTGACCATCCGTCGCGTCTTCCGCCAGAACTACTGATCGGAGCGGTTCCATGAAGTTCGGAAGGTCCTGGCTGGCGGCCCACGTCCTGGCGTGGCTGTACGCGGCGCTGCTGGTGGTCCCCCTCTACTACCTGCTGGTCTCGGCGTTCAAGTCGAACGACCAGATCTTCGGGAGCCCCTTCTCCCTGCCGACCTCGTTCTCGCTGCACAACTTCACAGAGGCGTTCTCCTCGGCCGACCTGGGTCCGGCCATCGTCAACTCCGTGCTCGTCACGGTGCTGGCGCTGGCGCTCACCCTGGCGCTCGCGATTCCGGCGGCCTTCGCCATCGCCCGAACCGAGGGACGTCTCGGTGCCTTCGTGGAGCGGGTCTTCTCGCTGGGCTTCCTGGTCCCGACGTTCGCCGCGCTGTTCCCGACCTTCCTGCTGGCCGCGGCGACCGGGCTGTTCCACACCAGGGCGTTCATGGTGCTGTTCCTGCCGGCCACGGCGATGCCGCTCTCCGTCGTGATCCTCGTGCAGTTCATGCGGACCATCCCGCACGAGATGGAGGAGGCCGCGCGGCTGGACGGCGCGTCCACCTTCGCCGTGCTGCGGCACATCTACACACCGATGTGCATGCCGGGGATCGCGACGATCCTGCTGCTGAACTTCCTGACGTTCTGGAACGAGTACCTGTACTCGCTCGTCATCATCGGCCCCGACCCGGAGCAGCGCACCGTGCAGGTCGCCCTGCCCACCCTCAAGTCCCTGACCGGTACCGACTACGGCATTCTGACCGCAGGCACCGTGCTGACGCTGGTCCCGGTCTGGGTGGTGTACACGGTGCTGCAGAAGCGTATGCAACAGGCTCTCGTCAACGGGGCGGTGAAGATGTGAAGGAACGTCTCAAGGAGCGTCCCGAGGACGCGGAAGGCGTCACGGGCGCGGTACCGGGAAGCAGGGCCGCCGGGAACGCGCCGCCCGGCAGGCGCGGAGGGGCCGAGGGGTCCGTCCGTCCCACGATCAAGGCCGTGGCCGCCGCGGCCGGGGTGTCCACCGCCGCGGTCTCCCAGGCGGTGAACGGCCGGGGCCGGATCTCGGAGGCCACCCGTCGGCGGGTGCTGGACGCGGCGGCCGAACTCGGCTGGTCGCCCAGCGCGTCCGCGACGGCCCTGCGCCGGGCCAGGACCCGGACGATCGCGCTCGTCGTCCGGCGTCCCACCGACGTCCTGGGCGCCGACCCGCACTTCAGCGAGCTGATCACCGGCCTGGAGGGCGAACTCGCCCCCCGCGGCTACGGTCTCCTGCTCCACCTGGTCGCCGGCATGGACCAGGAGAGTGCCCTGTACGAACGGCTGGTCGCCGAGGGACGGATCGACGGCGCGGTGCTGAGCGAGGCGCGGGCGGACGACCCGCGCCCGGGGCTTCTGCACGGCCTCGGGCTGCCCGCCGTGCTGCTGGGCACACCCGACGCCGCGGCCCCGGTGCCCGGCGTCGGCCTCGGGCAGCAGGGCGCCGGTGTCCGTGAGGCCGTCGCGCATCTGCTGGAGCTGGGCCACCGCCGTATCGCGTACGTCGCGGGCCCGGCCGAACTGGTGCACACCCGGCTCCGCCGGGCCGCCTTCGAGGAGGCCCTCGCCGAGGCCGGGCTGCGGCCCGTGGCCGTCCGGCACACCGACTTCACCGAGGAGGCGGCGGTCGCCGTCACCGAGGAACTGCTCGCTCTGCCCGACCGGCCGACCGCCCTGGTGTTCCCCAACGACTCCATGGCCGTCTGCGGCATCGGGACGGCGCAACGCGGCGGACTGCGGGTGCCGGCGGACGTGTCGGTGGTGGGGTACGACAACCTGCCGCTCGGCCGCTGGCTGCACCCCCGGCTCACCACCGTGGACCAGCAGGTGCAGCGGGTCGGTGCGGCCGCCGCCCGCGCCCTGCTCGTCCAGTGCGGGGAGGACGTGCCCCCGCCGGTGCTCGACGGGCGTCCGCGCCTGGTCGTACGGGAGTCGACCGGCCCCCTGCCCCCCGCACCCTGAACCATGGTTCCTCCACCGCACCCCGCACGCGATCCGCCCGGCCGGGAACGCCGCCGGACGCACCCGATCCACCCCCGTACTTCGAAGAGGTCAGAGCAAGACCATGCGACGTCACAGCGCCCAGCTCACCCATGACTCCGCCGTTCTCCCCTGGCTCGGCGCCAACTTCTGGTCCCGTACCGGCGGTCCGCTGATGTGGCGGAACTACGAGCCGAGGACGGTCCGCGAGGAGCTGGCCGTCCTCCGGGACCACGGGCTGAACATGACCCGGTCGTTCTTCTACTGGCCCGACTTCCACCCCGAGCCCGGACGGATCGACGAGGAGCTGTGCGACCGCTTCCGTGACTTCCTGGACGCCCACACCGAGGCCGGGATGGGGACGGTGCCCACCTTCATCGTCGGCCACATGTCGGGCGAGAACTGGGACCCGGCCTGGCGCGGGGGCCGCGATCTGTACGAGGACGTGTGGCTCGTCGGGCGGCAGGCGTGGTTCGTCTCCCAGATGACCCGCCGCTTCAAGGACCACCCGGCGGTCACCGGCTGGCTGATCACCAACGAGATGCCGGGCTACGGCAGGATCTACCAGGTCGACCCACCCTCCGGCGATGTCGTCACCGCCTGGGCGCAGTTCATGTGCGACGCGGTCCGCGCGGCGGGCGGCACCCAGCCGGTGTCCCTCGGGGACGGTGCGTGGGGCATCGAGGTGACGGGCCGTGACAACGGTTTCTCGCTGCGGGACACCGCCGAGTACGTGGACTTCGTCGGGCCGCACGTGTACCGCTCGGACACGGACCGGCCGCGCCAGCACTACCGCGCCGCGTTCGAGTGCGAACTCGCCGCGGTCACCGGCCAGCCGGTCGTCCTGGAGGAGTTCGGTCTCTCGACCGACATGGTCTCGGCGGCGAACGCGGGCGTGTTCTACCGGCAGACCCTGCACAACTCGCTGCTCGGCGGCGCCACCGGCTGGATGGCCTGGAACAACACGGACTACGACGACCTCTGGGACCAGTCGCCGTACGACCACCACCCCTTCGAGATGCACTTCGGGATCACCGACCGCAACGGCCGGCCGAAGGAACCGCTGCGGGAACTGGCCGATTTCGCCGAGGTGCTGAAGCGGGTCGACTTCGCGCGGTGCCGCCGCTCGGACGCCGACACCGCCCTGGTGGTGCCCGCCTTCCTGGAGCGCGGCTACCCCTACAGCCGTCCCGCCGACCGGCCGCTGATCTTCACCTCGCTGCACCAGGGGTACGTGGCCGCGCGCGGCGCGGACCTGCCGGTGGCGTTCGCCCGGGAGGCGGACGGGCTGCCGGACGACGCCTCGCTGTATCTCCTGCCGTCGACACGGCAGTTGACCACCCGCACCCGCCGCGGGCTGGAGGAGCGGGCCCGCGCAGGCGCCACCGTCTACCTGTCGTTCTGCTCGGGTGAGTACCCGACGACACGCGGTCCCTGGTTCCACGACCTGGACGGCCTGTTCGGCGTGGAGCTCCAGCTCTCCTACGGTGTCGCCGAGCCGATCGAGGACGACGTCCTGGAGATGACGTTCACCGAGGACTTCGGCTCCATCGCCGCCGGCGAGACCCTGACGTTCCCGGTCGCCGGCAACGAGGACAGCCGCGCCTACCTGCCGGTCGTCCCGGTGGACGCGCGGGTCGTCGCCACCGACGCACACGGCCGCCCGGCCCTGCTGCTGCGCGTGACGGGCGAGGGCCGGACGGTCCTGGCGACCTATCCGCTGGAGCACATGGCCGCCCGCACGGCCCGCGCCAATCCGGAGCAGACCCACCGGCTGTATGCGGCACTCGCCGAACTCGCCGGTGCCGCAAGGCCGGTGACCGTCGACACGCCGTTCGTGGCGGCCGACACCCTGGTCCGCGAGGACGGTGCCCGCTTCGTGTGGCTGGTGAGCCAGTCGGACGAGGAGCTGACCGTGCGCCCGTCCACGGACGGGGAGCTGCGTGAGCTGACCGGCGGGGAACCGGTGCGTGACGTGGTGATCGCTCCGTACGGGGTGCGCGTCCTCGAACTGCGCTGACCTCAGCGGCCCCGCTCGACGCGGAGCCGCCCGCACCGCACCGTGAAAGTGAGCCACCCGATGTCCGAGCCGCTATTCCGCGACCCCGCGGTATCCGTCGCCGACCGGGTCCGTGACCTGCTGTCGCGGATGACGCTCACCGAGAAGGTGGGCCAGGTCAACCAGCGCATGTACGGGTGGGACGCGTACGAGCGCACCGCCTCGGGCCACCGGCTGACCGAGGCGTTCCGTGCCGAGGTCGCCGCGTACGACGGGATGGGCGCGCTCTACGGCTTGCAGCGCGCCGACCCGTGGTCGGGTGTGACCGCGGCCACCGGCATCGGAGCGGCGGACGGTGCACGGGTCTCGGACGCGGTCCAGCGGCACGTCGTGGAGAACACCCGGCTCGGCATTCCGGTCCTCATGGTCGAGGAGATGCCGCACGGCCTCCAGGCGCTGGACGGCACCCTGCTGCCGGTCAACCTGGCGGTCGGCGCCACCTGGAACCCGGAGCTGTACGAGGAGGCCGCCGCCTCGGCCGCGGCGCAGCTGCGGTCGCGCGGCGGCCATGTGGCGCTGGTCTCCGCGCTCGACCTGGTGCGCGATCCGCGCTGGGGGCGCGCGGAGGAGTGTTTCGGTGAGGATCCGTACCTGGCGGCGCGGTTCACCCAGGCCCTGGTGCGCGGTGTGCAGGGGCCGCCGGGCCGGGAGTTCGGGCCCGAGCGGGCCGCGGTCGTGCTGAAGCACTTCGCCGGGCAGGGGGCGACGGTCGGCGGCCGCAACAGTGCGGGCACCGAGCTCGGTGCCCGCGAGCTGCACGAGATCCACCTGGAGGCCGCGCTGGCCGGGGTCCGGGCCGGGGCGGCGGGGGTCATGGCGGCGTACAACGAGTTCGACGGCGTGCCGTGCGCCGCGAACCGGGAGCTGCTGACGAGGGTTCTGCGTGAGAGGTGGGGGTTCACCGGGCTGGTCATGGCCGACGGGCTGGCCCTGGACCGTCTGGTGCGGCTGGCGGGGGACCCGGTGGCGGCCGGTGCGCTGGCGCTGGAGGCGGGGACCGATCTGAGCCTGTGGGACAACTGCTTCCCCCGACTGGAGGAGGCCGTTCGACGCGGCCTGGTCGGCGAAGGCACGCTCGACACGGCCGTCGGGCGGGTCCTGGCGCTGAAGTTCCGGCTCGGCCTCTTCGAGCGGCCGTACACCGGGGAGCGCGCTCCGGCTCCGGGACCGGAGTCGCTGAGTGAGCGCATCGCCAGGGAATCCGTCACGCTCCTGGCGCACGACGGCATCACGCTCCCGCTCGGCGGCGGTCTCCGGCGGATCGCGGTCCTCGGCCCGAACGCCGACTCCGTACCGCAGCAGATCGGTGACTACACCGCGCCCCAGCGGCCCGGCACGGGTATCAGCGTCCTGGCCGGCGTGACGGCGGCGGCTCCGGCCGGCGCCGAGGTCGCGTACGCCCGTGGCTGTGATCTGGTCGGCGGCGATCTGTCCGCCGTTCCCGGCGCGGTGGCCGTCGCCGCCGCAGCCGATGTGGCGGTGGTGGTGCTCGGCGGTTCGAGCGCTCGGGAGTCCGGGACGCGTTTCGATGCCAACGGTGCCGCGGTCATCACCTCCGGAAGACCCGTGGAGATGACCTGTGGCGAAGGCGTCGACCTGGCCGGACTCGGGCTGCCTGAGGGGCAGTCGGCCCTGCTCGACGCGGTCGCGGCGACCGGCACGCCCGTCGTCGTGGTGCTGGTCCAGGGCCGCCCGCACGCTCTGCCGGATCTCACCGGCCGGGCCGGGGCGGTGCTGAGCGCCTGGTACCCGGGGCCGTGGGGTGGCCGTGCGGTGGCGGACGTGCTGTTCAGCGCGGCGCAGCCCATGGGCCGGCTGCCCGTGTCGGTCCCCCGGTCCGCGGCCCAGTTGCCGGTCTTCTACAACGGCAAGGACCACGGCTACCGCGGCTATGCCGACCAGCCCGCCACCGCCCGCCACGCGTTCGGCCACGGCCTGAGCTACACGACGGTCGAGTACGGCGCACCCCGGCTGTCCCGGGCCTCGGCGACGGTGGCCGAGTTCGGCACGGGCGCACCACACGGGACGGCTGAACCGCTCCTGTGCAGGGTGGAGGTGCGCAACACGGGCGACCGGCCGGTGCGGGAGACGGTACAGCTCTACGTACGCCGGGTACTGGGCGGGACGTCGTGGCCGCGCGTACGGGAGCTGCGCGGGTTCGCCCGGATCGATCTCGCACCGGGGCAGCGGGCCGAGGCGGCCTTCCCGGTGGAGGCGGACACCCTTGCCTCCGTCACCCGTGCGTGGGAACGGGCCGTGGAGCCTGGGGAGTTCGCGATCGGAACCGGCCCGTCCTCGGACCGGACCCAGGAGGCCGGGCTGACCGTGACAGCTTCGCCGAGCGGCACCTGACGGACGACGGAACCCACCCCGTCGCCATCGGCAAGGCGCACGAGCGGCTCACGGAGGACGGTGTGGCCCGGCCGGTCTGCTGCACCCTGTCCGCGTCGGACGGGGCCGGAAACCTCGATGTCTCCCCGCGGTGACCTGACACCGCGTCGTGCACGACGTCCGCACCGCGTTGGGGGGCCTGCGGTCTCAACGGCCGCAGCCGGGGTGCCGTTGGGCCGGACCGCAACGGCCGGGCGGCTCAGTCCATCAGGCCGCCGGCGAGCGTCGCACCGAGCTCCCAGCACGCCTCGGTGTCGGCCCTGCCCGGCTCCCCCGTCACCGTCACGGCCTCCGCCGCACGGCGCCAGCCCAGCCCCGTGGTGATCGATTCGATGCCCCGCACGGCCCCCGTCACGTCATTGCCCCCGTGCACGTAGTACCCGAAGGGCCGGCCCCTCGTGGTGTCCAGGCACGGGTAGTAGACCTGGTCGAAGAAGTGCTTGAGGGCGCCGGACATGTAGCCGAGATTGGCCGGGGTGCCGAGCAGCAGACCGTCGGCCGCGAGCACGTCGCACGCCGTCGCGGCGAGTGCCGCGCGCCGTACGACCCGGACGCCCTCGATCCCGTCCGCCGCCGCACCGGAGACGACGGCTTCGAAGAGCGCCTGGCAGTTCGGCGAGGGCGTGTGATGCACGATCAGCAGAGTGGCCACCCCCGAACCCTGCCGCCCCCGTCCGCCGACCGCAAGCGAGGCACGTCCCGGCCGGCCCGTGGCACTCGACCACCCGAGCCGCCGCCCACGGTCCGCCGGGCCGGGCGCGCTCACGCCGGGCGGGCCCGCGGTGACCAGCCAGGAGGTGCTGCGCAGCCGGACGGAGTCCTGCTCCTCGTGATCGCGCAGATGGCTCACGAGCGTCTCGCGCGCACGGTCCCCGGCCTCCTGGTCCACCCGGCCGGTGAGGTGTCGGCCGGGGCCGGTGTCCAGCAGGAAGGTCGCCGCCGATCTGGTGCTGGACCGGCTCGCGCACCGCGCGGGAGGCCGAGGCCCTGCCCGGACGCGCGGGCGAGGACACGGTGGCCGGGAACCTGAGGTCGCGCTCGCGCTGCTGGATTCCAGCGGTCCGACGAGCGCCGCCCTGGCTCCGACCCGCCCCGGCGCCTCCCTGCGGGTGCGCGAGTCACTGGAGGCGGAGGCGCCAGGCTTCTCCGCGCCCCAGCGGAACATCACCCGGTAGCTGGACGCCGAACTACGCCTGGGGCGCCTCGTGACGGGTACGGACACGGCTGCGGTCGCGCTCGCCGTGGTCGGGATCGCCCATCACCTCCTGATGACGGCGCACTCCGGAACCCCGGACCCCCGGAGACAGTTGCGGGGGCTCGTCACCATGCTCGTGGGGGCGGGCTGGGTCGCCCCCTGGGGGGTGAGCGGACGCGCTCCGACGAAGGGTGTCCGTGAGCCCTTACCGCACGGCTCGGGGGTCCGTGCGGGCCGCTTCCCCGATGGTGGCCGGCCGGTCCTTGACGGGACGGGTGTGCGCCTTGGCCAGGCAGGCGGGCATCGCACGCACATCACTGTGGTCCCCGGCCCGGTACGCGCTCGGTGTCATCCCCACCAGCTCGGTGAACCTCGAACTGAACGAGCCGAGGGAGGTACAGCCGACCGCCATGCAGGCGTCGGTCACGCTCATACCGGTGCGCAACAGAGCCATGGCCCGTTCGACCCGCCGGGTCATGAGATAGCTGTACGGCGTCTCCCCGTAGGCCGCCCGGAAGGCCCGCGAGAAGTGCCCCGGCGACATCAGCGCGCGGCGCGCCATCGCCGTCACGTCGAGCGGACGCGCGTACTCCCGGTCCACCAGATCGCGCGCCCGGCGCAGGTGCGCGAGGTTGGCCAGGTACTGGTCGTCCATGGGACGAGAGAATACTCCGGCGGAAAGGGGCCGACGGCCCGGCGGCGGCTCTCAAACCGCCTGCCCGGAGACGCCCCGCCGCGCGGAGACGAGCGAGGCGGCGAGCTCCGTGAGCCGGGCGCGCTGACCGGCGGAGAGCTCACCGGTCAGCGCCGTCACCCGGCGGCCGATCTCGTCCGTGCAGCGCTCGGCGAGCTGCCTGCCATCCGGGGTCAGGGTGACCAGGACGGCGCGGCCGTCGTACGGAGAGGGTGCGCGCTCGACCAGGCCACGCTTCTCCGCACGGCCGACCAGCCCGGTCATCGAGGACTTGTCCAGGCCCAGGTGGCGACCGAGTTCGACCATTCCCGCCCGCCGGTCGCGCAGGATCCCGAGCAGCCTGATCTGGATGACCGAAAGGTCGTGCTCGGCACCGGCCGCGGTCACGATGCGATGGATGAGGAAGGACAGCTGCACCAAGGCGTCCACTGTGTTCTGGGGCCCGTCGTCGGCAAGGCCGGACGCTTCGGAATCGGTGGTCATGGGACCAGCCTATTTGACGTAGTACGCGGCGCAAACTACCTTCGAATTTAGTACGTGCCGCAAACCAAATGGTGGCGGCATCCCCATGGAACGGGAGAACCCCATGCACGCCGCAGTCGTACGCTCCTTCGGCTCCCCGCCCCGGTTCGAGACCTTCCCCGCGCCCACCGCCTCCGGGGACCACGAGGTCCTCGTCGACGTCCTGGCCGCCGGTCTGCACCCGCGAGTGCGCTCGGCCGCGGACGGCAGCCACTACACCTCCGACGGCACGCTTCCCCTGGTGCCCGGCCTCGACGCGGTCGGCCGCACCCGGGAGGGCGAGCTGCTCTACTTCGTCGCCACGGACCAGGCCCTGGGCACGATGGCGGAGCAGGCCGTCGTCGACCGCCGCAGGTCAGTCCCCCTGCCGCCCGGAACGGACCCGGCCTCGGTGGCAGCGGCCATGAACCCCGGCATGTCCTCCTGGGTGGCGCTGCGCTCCCGCACCTCCTTCCGGGCCGGGGGCTCCGTCCTGGTACTGGGCGCCACGGGAAGCGCCGGACAGCTCGCCGTCCAGATCGCCCGGCACCTCGGTGCCGCCCGGGTGATCGGCGCGGGCCGTGATCCCGAGCGGCTCGGCCTGCTGAAGAGCCTCGGGGCCGACGGGACGGTCAGCCTCACGGGCGAGGAGAGGGCCGTGGCGGACCGGCTCGGAGAGGCGGCGGCGGACGTCGACGTCGTCATCGACTACCTGTGGGGCGATGTCACCCAGCGAGCCATGCCCGCGCTGCTGACCGCCCGGGGCGACCGCGCGAAGGCCCTGACCTGGATCCAGATCGGGTCCATGGCCGGCCAGGACATCTCACTGCCCTCGTACCTGCTGCGCGCGGCGAACCTGAACATCATGGGCAGCGGCCAGGGCTCCGTGACGACGGCCGGCATCGTCGCCGAACTGCCGTCCCTCGCCGAGCAGATCGCCGCCGGAACGCTGGCCGTCGACCCCCTGCCCATGCCGCTGAGCGAAGTCGGGCAGGCCTGGAACACGCCCACCGCACCCGGGCAACGGATCGTTCTGACGCCCTGACATCCACCCGCCCCACGCCGGACCGCGACGCTACCGACGTGACGGGGCGAACGCTGCATAATGCCTCGCATCGACACATCCGGGCTCACGAACCCACCACGAAGGAGTCACCCGTGGCTTTGACCCGTGAAGAGCGCGAGCAGTTTCTGGCGGAGCCGCACGTCGCCGCGCTGGCCGTGAACGCGACGGAGCAGGACCGATCACCGCTGACCGTGCCGATCTGGTACCAGTACCGGCCCGGCGGCGACGTCTGGATCATGACAGGGCTCAACTCCCGCAAGGGGAAGTCGATCGCCTCGGCCGGCCGGTTCTGCCTGATGGTCGACCGGGTCTCACCGACCGTCCGCTACGTCTCGGTCGAGGGCCCCGTCGTCTCGACCGTCCCGGCCACACGCGAACAGCTGGTCGAGATGTCGTCGCGCTACCTGCCCGCCGACAAGGTGGACGGCTACGTCGACGTCGCCTGGAAGGAGCACGGCGAGCAGGTCGTCATCCACATGCGGCCGCAACGCTGGCTCAGCTCGGACCTCGGCCAGGTCTGAGGGTTCCCAGGGCGTGTTCTGAAAGTCCGCCTCCGCCCCGCGGCATCCGGCACGCACGCCCTGAAGCGGCTCGACGGCGGGACTCCGCGGGACGCTGCGGGACGCCCATCATTTGGCGAGGTCGGCCCGGACAAGTGCCGCCGCCAGCCTCGGCAGGTCCTCGTCGGAGACCTGACGGGCCAGTCCCTGGGGCGTCCTGGGCAGACCGAGCTCGGCCGCGGCGTCGCGGGCCCGCGCGTCGAACGCCGGGCTCAGCTCCGGCCATACGGCCTGTGCCTCCCGGCTGAAGATGTCGGCTCCCACGGGTCCGATGCGGGGAAACCCCCGGAGCAGTTCCCGGATGCGCTCCGGGTCTCCGCCGGACGTGTCACGCAGCCTCCGCAGGTCTCCGCGATACCGGTCGAGAGTAAGTCGCGCCCCGTCCCCCAGCGCGGTGGCCGTGCTCTCGTCGTAGCGGCGGTAGTGGGCCCGGCCGAGAGCATCCACCCGGTCCTGCCAGGAGGAGGCCGCCATGGCCCGGGGCGTGCGCATCCCGGCGCCGAACAGCTGCCGGGCGGCGGCCACCGCGATGTCCGCCTTGATGGGCACCGAGAACAGCACACAGAGGGTCAGCAGTTGATACAGCGGTGCCGGCGTGTTCCGCAGCCGGATGCCGGCTTCCTCGGCATAGGTCTGCCCGTGCTCCTCGAGCAGACGCTTCGCTTTCACTGTCCGGGGCATCATGGTCCTCCGGCTCGTCCGAATTGAGGGCGTCACCCGGCCACCGGCAATTTTACCTCCGCGCGGGCCCGGGGTCCTTGTCGCGGAGACCGGCAGGCCGCCGTGTTCCCGGACCCGGCCCGGCTGTCCACGTACACTGCCGGCCATGGCATGCCGCATCTCCGAACTGGTCATCGACGCCGCCGATCCCGAACTGCTCGCCGTGTTCTGGGGCGAGGTCCTCGGCTACGCCGAACTCGGCCGGGAGGACGACGGGAGCATCGAGATCGGGCCGCCCGACGCCGGCTTCGGCGGTCCGCAGCCCACTCTCGTCCTGAGTCCCAGCAGCGACCCGAGGCCGGGGAAGCTCCCGCTGCACATCGACGTCAGTCCCACCGACCTCGACCAGGACGCCGAACTCGACCGGTTGCTCGGGCTCGGCGCCAGGCCCGCCGATGTCGGCCAGAGCGGTGACGAGAGCTGGCACGTCCTGGCCGACCCGGAGGGCAACGAGTTCTGCCTGCTGCGCACCCGGGTCCGGCCCGTCTGACCACGGGGCCCGCGAGCCGGCGGGCCCGATCCCGGACCACTCACCCGTTCGGGTGAAGCCGGGTGCTGGGTATCGGCTGCCTCCTCACCCCTACCGCTGGGAGAGCGTGAACAGCCCGCCGTCCGGATCCTGCAGAGTGCGCGAGAAACCCTTCGGCGTCCAGGAGGCGGCTGAGGGCTCGGGCCTGCTGCCGCCCGCCTCGACCGCGGCGACAACCGCCCGCTCGACGTCGTCGACGGTGAAGTTCACGAGCCAGCGCGGTCGCAGGTGTGTCTGCGGGGACGTCTGCACGCCACCGCCACGCAGTGAGAGAACCGCTCGTCCGTCCCGTTCGACGACCACGTGGTCGTGCCGGTGCACGATGTCGAAGTCCGCTCCCGCGGCCCAGCCGAAGACCTCCCCGTAGAACACCGCGGCATCGAACACGTCACGGGTCTGCAGGTCGATACGGGCGGGGGCGCTGCCCTCGCCCGGCGACCAGGCCAGTGCGGGACCCTCCCAGAATCCGAACGTGGCCCCGTCCCGGTCCGCTGCCAGTCCGGCGCGGCCCTCGCCGAGCGCCATCGGCCCGACCGCCATGGTGGCGCCCCGGTCCCGGATTCGCGCCGCCGTCACGTCGGCGTCCCGCACCGCGAAGTACGGCGTCCACACCGAGGACGGGGAGAGCCCCGGCCGCTGGGCCCCGATCCCCGCCACGGGTTCACCCCCGGACGACGCGACGAGGAACTCACCGCCCAGGGAACTGGCCCGGAAGTCCCAGCCGAGCACCGCCGTGTAGAAGGTCCGGGCGGCGGACAGGTCACCGACCATCAGGTTGACCCAGCACGGGAGGCCCGGGACAGGTACGACCTGATCCGCAGCGGACGTAGACATCAGTTCTCCTTCGCGGCCTTCGCCGCGTCGTGTCGTGGGTGTCAGCCGGACGGTTCGTCGGGAACCGGGTGCTCGGGGTGGTGGCCCGGATGCGGGGAGCCCCGCCGGCCGGTGCCGGCCTCGTCCGTGTCGGGAATCTTCGAATCGGGCTTCTCGTCGGCGTCCGGCCGAGCCGAGCCACCGACCACGTCCCAGGGGTCCTCGTCCTCGGCGGCCTGCTGGTCGGGCGGGTCCCTCGGAATCGGGTCCGCACTGTCCTCGGGGTCTCTCGGCTGAGGTTCCTTCACGGTGTTCTCGCTTCCTCCGGCGGGGTGGGTGCCCGGTGCGCGTACCCGGGCGGCCGGCGATGATGCGCGGCCCCTCGCGGAACCGGACGGTCACTGATCAGCGGCTGCGGCGGCCCGGGGGCAATACATTCGTCCCACAGGAGCGCGGATCACGCTCTTCGAGCGAGCGTCCCGCGTACCCGCCGGACCGCGGCGTGGGGGCGGGCTCCGGCCAGGCCGTGACACCGACCCGTGTCTCATTTCACGTTCCGGAATGTGAACGGCGGTGCCCGGGGCGTGGACGACCCTCTAGTCTGGCCCGTGCAGCTGGTTCGCCCTGTCCGCCAGGCAGGCGCGTCGCAAGAGGGAACCCGGTGTGATTCCGGGACTGCCCCGCAGCGGTGAGTGGGAACGACCGCCGTCATACGCACTGGATCCGGTCGGATCTGGGAAGCGACGGCCAGTAGGTGTCCGCCTCGGCGGACCTGCCCGCGAGTCCGAAGACCTGCCCGTTGCCCGCACGCGACCCACTCGTGTGCGGAGATCCCGGTGACCTCGTGGGCGGGTCGGCGTGCATACCGTACGGAGGACCGCGCCGAGGGCGCGGCCGGGATCCGTCCGGTTCGTCACCCCTTCGCGTCCGCGTCCCGTCCCGGGATGTTCAGGAGTCATCTCGCGAAGGAGAGTTCCGTGACAGCGAAGCCCGCAGCCGCGGCAGCACGAGCCACCGTGTACGGCTACCCCCGCCAGGGCCCGAACCGGGAACTGAAGAAGGCCATCGAGGGCTACTGGAAGGGCCGTGTCACCGCCGACGCCCTCCGGGAGACGGCGGCCGGTCTGCGCCGCTCCAACTGGCGGCGGCTGGCGGACGCCGGGGTCCACGAGGTACCGACCGGCGACTTCTCGTACTACGACCACGTCCTGGACACCAGCGTCATGGTCGGCGCGGTCCCCCTGCGACACCGTGCGGCCGTCGGAACCGACGCGCTGGACGGCTACTTCGCGATGGCCCGCGGCACGCAGGACGTGGCGCCGCTGGAGATGACCAAGTGGTTCGACACCAACTACCACTACCTCGTCCCCGAGCTCGGTCCTGACACCGTCTTCACCGCCGACTCCACCAAGCAGGTCAACGAGCTCGGCGAAGCCCTCGCGCTCGGGCACACCGCCCGGCCGGTGCTCGTCGGCCCCGTCACCTACCTGCTGCTGGCCAAGCCCGCGCCGGGAGTGCCGGCCGACTTCGCACCGCTCACCCTGCTGGACCGGCTGCTGCCGGTGTACGCGGAGGTACTCGCCGATCTGCGCGCCGCAGGCGCCGAATGGGTGCAGATCGACGAGCCCGCGCTCGTCCAGGACCGCACCCCGGCCGAACTGAACGCCGCCACCCGCGCCTACCGTGACCTCGGCTCCCTGACGGACCGTCCGCGGCTCCTCGTCGCCTCCTACTTCGACCGGCTCGGCGATGCCCTGTCCGTCCTGGCGAAGGCCCCTGTCGAGGGGCTTGCCCTGGACTTCACGGACGCGGCGGCCGCCAATCTCGAGGACCTCGCCGCCGCCGGCGGGCTGCCCGGCAAGCGGCTCGTCGCGGGCGTCGTCAACGGCCGCAACATCTGGATCAACGACTACGAGAAGTCCCTCTCCACTCTCGCCACCCTGCTCGGCCTCGCCGACCGGGTCGACGTGGCCGCGTCCTGCTCCCTGCTGCACGTGCCCCTCGACGCGGCGGCCGAGAGGGACATCGACCCCCAGGTCCTGCGCTGGCTCGCCTTCGCCGAACAGAAGACGGCGGAGGTCGTCACCCTGGCCAGGGGGCTGGCCCGGGGCACCGACGCCGTCACAGCGGAGATCGCCGCCAACCGCGCCGACCTCGCCTCCCGCAGGAACTCCCCCCTCACCCGCGACCCCGCTGTCCGGGCCAGGACTGCGGCCGTCACCGACGCCGACGGCCGTCGCTCCCAGCCGTACACCGAACGGGCCGCCGCGCAGCGGGCCCATCTCGGGCTGCCGCTGCTGCCCACGACCACCATCGGCTCGTTCCCGCAGACCCCTGAGCTGCGCACGGCCCGCGCGGACCTGCGGGCGGGCCGCATCGACACGGCCGGTTACGAGGAACGGATCAGGGCCGAGATCGGCGAGGTCATCTCCTTCCAGGAGAAGACCGGCATCGACGTCCTGGTGCACGGCGAGCCCGAACGCAACGACATGGTGCAGTACTTCGCGGAGCAGCTCACCGGCTACCTCGCCACCCAGCACGGCTGGGTCCAGTCCTACGGCACCCGCTACGTCCGCCCGCCGGTGCTCGCGGGAGACATCTCCCGCCCCGGGCCGATGACGGTGCGCTGGACCTCGTACGCCCAGTCGCTCACCGGCCGTCCCGTCAAGGGCATGCTGACCGGGCCCGTCACGATGCTGGCCTGGTCCTTCGTCCGGGACGACCAGCCCCTCGGCGACACCGCCCGGCAGGTCGCCCTGGCGCTGCGTGACGAGGTCGACGACCTCGAGGCGGCGGGGACTTCGGTCATCCAGGTCGACGAGCCCGCCCTGCGCGAGACGCTGCCCCTGCGCGCGGCGGACCGCGCCTCGTACCTGGACTGGGCCACCGAGGCATTCCGCCTCTCGACCAGCGGTGTGCGCCCGGACACCCAGATCCACACCCACATGTGCTACGCCGAGTTCGGCGACATCGTCCAGGCCATCGACGATCTCGACGCCGACGTGATCAGCCTGGAGGCCGCCCGCTCCCACATGCAGGTCGCCCGCGAACTCGCCGCGCACGGCTACCCGCGCGAAGCCGGACCCGGCGTGTACGACATCCACTCCCCGCGGGTGCCCGGTGCCGACGAGGCGGCCGCGCTGCTCCGCACGGGGCTGGAGGCGATTCCCGCCGAACGCCTGTGGGTCAACCCCGACTGCGGTCTGAAGACCCGCGGCTGGCCCGAGACCAGGGCGTCCCTGGAGAACCTGGTGGCCGCGGCCCGTACCGTCCGAGGTGAGCTGCCCACCTCCTGACCGAGAAGTGCCGGGCGGCCGGGGCGTGTTGTTCGCCCCGGCCGCCCGGACTCACCTGACGTCGGGGGCGGGGGGCGCTGACGGGGCGAACCGGACCGGGGCCTGGAAGCGGGCGCGGCGGGCTGCCCGGCGGAACGTGGTGAGCACGGCCGGGCCGGCCAGCATGATGCAGACGAAGTTGGTGACGGCCCGGCCGGTGTCCCACCCGAGCGAGGTGGCGAGGTCGAAGGCGAGGTAGCGGTGCCACTGCTCCGTGAACGGCAGGCCCGGCAGATAGGCGATGGAACTGTTCGGGTCGAGGGAGAACGGCCAGAAGGACAGGTTCAGCAGGAAGCCGAAGAGGTATCCGGAGACCGAGCCGTAGGCGGCGAGCATCAGAACCTCGCGGCGACCGGTGGCCCGGGGCAGGAATCCGGCGAGCATGCCCACGAAGGCGCAGCCGAACATCTGGTAGGGCATCCAGGGTCCGACGCCGCCCGTGATCAGTGCGGAGGTGAAGAGCGAGGTGCAGCCGAGGGTGAAGCCGAAGCCGGGGCCGTAGACGCGGCCGGCCAGGACGAGGACGAAGAAGACCGTTTCGATGCCCGCTGTTCCGGCGCCGAGGGGACGCAGGGCCGCGTTGACGGCGGACAGCACGCCGAGCATGGCCAGGGCCTTGGAGCTGATGCCGCCCTCGGCCATCTCGGAGAGCACCACGCACAGTACGAGGACGAGCAGGACGCCGAAGATGAGCGGCGGCGCGTAGTTGGAACCGAACTTCCCGGGGGCGACGACGAATGGCCAGAAGAACGCGACCGCTCCGAGGAACGCGGCCAGGGCGATGACCAGCGAGACGCGGGGGGTGAGCCGGATGGCGGTCGCGGTGCCTGCGTTCATGTCCGGTCCTCGCCGTCGTGGGGCTCGGCGGCGACCGCCGAAAGGGCCGAGTTCACCTGATCGACGGTCAGGAAGGACAGCGGAGCCAGGATTTTGGCGGTCTGTGGGGCGAACACCGGTGAGGCGACGATGACTTCGGCGGTGGGACCGTCCGCGACGATGTCGCCCTCGGCCATCACGACGACCCGGTCGGCCGTCCGTGCCACGAACTCGACGTCGTGGGTGGAGATGACGACGGAGCGGCCCTCGTCGGCGAGCGCGGCGACGATCCGGGTCAGTTCCGCCTTGGCCCGGTAGTCGAGCCCGCGGGTCGGTTCGTCGAGCAGCACGATCCGGGGTGCGGCAGCCAGTTGGATCGCCAGGACGAGGGCCAGCTTCTGGCCTTCGGACAGATCCCGGGGGTGGGTGGCGTCGGCGATGCCCGGGGCCAGGCGGTCGAGGATGCTCCGCGCCCCGGAGGACTCGCCCCCGTGGGCGGACTCGCTGTCGGCCTGGTCGAGCTCCTGCTCGACGCTTTCGAGGTAGAGGAGGTCGGCGGGTGTCTGGGGGACCAGGCCGACGAGGCGGCGCGGGCGATCCCCCGGCCCGGGGCGGGGGTCGAGCGCCCGGCCCCCGCCCCGGGCGCGCCCCGGTGCCGCCCCCCCCGGGCCGGACCCCCCCACACCCCCCCCCACGGG
Source organism: Streptomyces sp. NPDC127177 (assembly GCF_042672475.1). NCBI lineage: Bacteria > Bacillati > Actinomycetota > Actinomycetes > Kitasatosporales > Streptomycetaceae > Streptomyces > Streptomyces sp. NPDC127177. The sequence continues at coordinate 85,303 of NZ_JBHXUW010000009.1, read as the reverse complement.
GGAAGTAACCCCC
>NZ_JBHXUW010000009.1:77154-85280 GCF_042672475.1 Streptomyces sp. NPDC127177 | reverse complement strand
GCCCTCCGTTTTCGTGGTCGGGGGGGGGGGGGGTGTGCGGGGCCCCCGGCCGCCGGGGGGGGCGGCCCCGCGCCGCGGGCAGGGTGCGCGGATCGAGCGCCGGACCCTCGCCGGTGACGCGCACGGTTCCGGCCCCGCGCGGGCCTGACCCCTGCAACGCCCACAGCAGGGAGGATTTCCCCGAGCCGTTGCGCCCCATCAGTGCGGTGATCTCGCCGCCGCGCAGATCGAGGTGGACCTCGCGGACGGCGGGAACCCCTTGATAGCTGACGGTGACGCCGTGCGCGGTGAGCAGCGCGGGCCGTCCCGGCTCCGGGGTGGGACGTGCCGGAGCGGGCGTGACACCGGCCAGCCGGGCCCGGAGCGGGGCGGCGGCGCGGCGGGCGTCGCGGACGGACAGCGGCAGCGGGCGCCAGTCGGCGGTCCGGGCCAGTTCCACGATCGGCGGGGCGACGGAGGACGAGAGCAGGACCTTCGACGGGATCCCTTGCACGACGCGCCCGTCGCCCGGCAGGTGGATCACGCGGTCGGCGTACTGGACGACCCGTTCGAGGCGGTGCTCGGCCATGAGGACGGTGACACCCAGGTCGTGGACGAGCCGGGTGACGGCCGCGAGGACCTCCTCGGCCGCGGTCGGGTCGAGTGCCGATGTGGGCTCGTCGAGGACGAGGACCCGGGGGTGCGCGGTGAGGACCGAGCCGATGGCCACCCGTTGCTGCTGGCCGCCGGACAGTTCGTACAGCGGGCGGTGGCGGAGGTCGGCGAGGCCCAGCAGGTCGAGCGTCTCCTCGACACGTTTACGCATGACCGTCGGAGGGATCGCCAACTGCTCCATCGCGTAGGCGAGTTCTTCCTCGACGGTGTCGGTGACGAATCCGTCCAGTGGGTCCTGGCCGACCACGCCGACCACGTCCGCGAGTTCCCTGGGCGGATGGTGGGCGGTGTCCCGGCCGTCGACGGTGACGCGGCCGTGGAGGGTTCCGCCGGTGAAGTGCGGCACCAGTCCGTTGACGGTGCCGAGAAGAGTCGACTTGCCGACGCCGGTGTGACCGACGACGAGGCAGAGTTCGCCCTCCTCGACGGTGAGGTCGACCTCGCGCAGGGCGGGTCCGGCCGCGTCGTCGTACTGGACGGTGACCTGGTCGAAAGTGATCACGTGGCTCCGGCTTTCTCGGCGTGCCGCGGAGGAACGGCCGGGTGGGGCGGGGTCGGCGGTGGCGCGAGGAACCCGGCGGTCCCGGCGAGCAGGATCGCGAAGGCCGGCACGAGCGGCAGTGTGGGCCAACTGAGTGGATAGATGGAGGGATTGAGTTCTGCTGCGTCGTACCCCGCATTGCTGAAGAGCAGGACGGCGGAGAGCACACCCGCCCCGGCGACAGCCCATTCGGGCAGCAGCCACAGGTCGGGCCGGTAGGTGGTACGGGTCACCCTGCGTCCCCCGAGACGCAGACCGGCCACACAGAGCACCGCGCCCACCGCCATCGCCGGGAGGCCGAGGAAGGTGGGCGTGCTCGCGTCGAGGAGCCCGTACGCCCCTGCGCACAGGCCGCACATCCCGAGGAGCATGAGCGCGCCGGTGACGCGTCGGGAGCGGCGGGTGGCGGTGCCGGCGCGGCCGTATCCGCGGGAGTCCATTCCGGCGGCCAGGCGGAGCGAGCGTTCGAGGGCGTCCTCCATGACGGGCACGACGATGCCGCGCAGGGCCTTGAATCCCTTGTTGCGCCCTGCCCGCAGCCGTCGGGCGCGCGCCACCCGCTGCACGCTCTGCACGAGTTGGGGCGCGACGCTGATGGCGACGGTGACGGCGACACCGAGTTCGTGCAGGGCGCCGGGCAGGACCCGCAGGGCGCGTTTGGGGTTGGCGAGGGTGTTGGCCGCGCCGATGCAGCAGAGCATGCAGGCGAGGCGGAGCCCGTCGGTGGCGGCGGAGAGCAGGGCCTCCAGCGAGACGGGGCCGCCGAGTTGGATGCCTGCGTACCAGTCGGGGGTCGGGATGTGCGGGAGCGAGAAGAGGAAGTGGTCGTGCGGGGTTGTTCCGGTGGCGAAGACGGCTCGGAACAGGACCCGGATCGCCACGACGCCGAGCGCGAGCCAGAGGTAGTACTTGAAGCCGCGGGCCCAGGGTGCCTCGGTGCGGCGCGTGGTGACGACGTAGCCGAGGACCGCGAGCACGAGCAACAGCAGCAGCGGGTTGTTGGTGCGGCTGACGGCGGTGGCCAGTGCGAGTGCCCAGATCCACCAGGCGACCGGATGAAGCGTTCTGGGCAGACGACGGCCGCCCGTGTCCGGCACGGGTCCGGGGGCGGTGGCCGCGGGGCCGGTAGTGGTACGGGGCACCGGCGCTACTCCGTACGCCGTCGGCGCCTGGCCGCGAGCACGGCCGCTCCGCCGACGAGCACGACCAGTGAACCCCCGGCCACGACAGGTACGAGGGAGCCCGTGTCGTGCTTCGCGTCGGCTGCCGGGGCCGCGTCCACGACCCTCCTCCCGGTCGCCTCCTTCTCCGGGGTGGTGGCCCTCGGGGAGGGAGTGGGCGAGGCGGACGGTGATGCGCCGGGCGACGGGCTGCCGGAGGCCTTCACCGGAGCGGAGGTGGACTTCGACGGCGTGGGCCTGGGCCGTTCGGACACCTTGGGCCCGGTGTCGGTGCCGGGCGGCAGAGCAGGGGCCCGGTCGGTGGCGGCGGGCCTGCCGGCGTTCTTGTCGGCCTTGGTGTTGTGGGCGCGCAGCTGGTCGGGCGTGAGCTCGGGGCGGCCCTCGGTGCCGCCGATGTCGGTGCCGCCGAAGATCCACAGGTCCACGCTGCCGGGTTTCGGCTTGTAGAGCATGGCACCGAGCTGGCTGTACTCCCAGGAGTTCGCGCCCGGGTCCGCGTGCCAGTACGACCAGTAGGCGGAAGCTGGCGGTGTCAGCACGCAGTCGTCCTGCTGGGGCGTCGGGTACTGCTTGCCGCCCTGCCGGCCGCTGTATCCGATACGGCAGATGAAGGCGGGGCCGTCGTGACCGGTTCCGGTGGTACGCCAACCTCCCTGGTTGAGCAGTTCGTACCCGGTCGTGGGCGTCGTACCGCAGGAGCGGTAGACCGGGCCGCCCCAGTGGCTGAAGTCGACGGCCAGGACGGCTCCGGAGGTGGTGGTGCACCGGCCCATCGGCTGCGGATCCGCGGCAGCCGAAGGCGCGTTGGCCGCCGGCACGGCGGCCGACAGGAGGAGGACGGCCGCCGCCCGTACGGCCCCCCGCCGGATGGCCGTACTCATATCCGTCCCCCGGTGGTGGTACGGCGGCGGGCCACGGCGACCACGCGCCATCCGGCTGCGACGAGCAGGGCCGCGAAACCGGCGAGCGCGCCGATCCGCACACCCGTCGAGGCCAGCGCTCCCCCGCCGGAGCCGCCGGCATCGGCGTCGACGATGCCGCCTGTTGCGCCTGCCGAGTCGTCGGGCGTGACGATCAGCGGGGTGGAGGGGCTGGGGCTGGGCGTGGGCGGCGGCGTGGTGCCGGTCAGGGCGCGCTCCAGCGTGCCGAACGAGATCCCGGTGGCCCCGCCGACCGCCTGGGTGGAGGCGCGCAGGTCGGAGCCGCGCTGTCCTTCCTTGGCGACGTTGAACCCGCCGTCGGAGTTCTGCTGGCCCGCGAGGAACCGGCGCGCCCCGGCGATCTCGGACGCGTAGGCCTTCGCGTCCAGCGAGAGCCCCTGGACCGCGAGGGCGGCGGAGTTGACGGAGTCGCCCGCGGCGCCGGGGAAGCCGCCGTCGGGAAGCTGCTTGCCCGCGATCCAGGCCAGCGCCCTGCCCACGGCCTTGTCGGCCTTCTCGCCGCCGGCGAGGTCCAGCGCCATCGCCGCGATGGCGGTGGAGTCGACGTCGGAGTCTCCGGTGGCGGGAATCAGGCTGGGCCACGCGCCACTGCTGTGCTGGAGGCTCTCCAGATACGCGATCGGCTCCTGCGCCGCCGCCTTCTCGTCGGCGCGCAGCTGGGCCATCACGGCGAGGGACTGCGCGAAGACCGAAGGGGCGTACGTGTAGGCGCCCTTGGCGGCGCAGCTGCGGTCCGGGGCCGTGCTGGGCTCGGCGCACACGCTCTTGTCCAGTGCGGCGACGAGGTCCTTACCGCCGAAGGAGCGCGGGTCACGGCCCACCGCTTCGGCCAGCAGCGCGGCCTTCCCGATGGAGCCGCCCAGCGCGTACTGCGTGCCCGTTCCGGTCCAGTCCTGGAGGGTTCTGCCCTCGCCGTCCTTGCCTCCCTTGTCGAGGAAGTCGACGATGCCGCGGAGCTTGCCGTTGTTCAGGCCGGTGGCGGCGAGCGCGAAGCCGCCGTCGATGGTGAGTCCGAAGTCAGCACGGGAGGATCCGGTGCCCGCGACGTAGTACTGCCCCTGCTTGAGGTTGCCCGCACCGGTGAGGTAGGCGACCCCCTTCTTCAGGTCGGGTCCCTCACCGGCCGGAAGGGTCGGGTCGGTGGTCGGTTGCCCGGTCGTGGGCGGCCCGGTCACCGGCGGGTCCGTGGGGCCGGGCCGCTTCGCCGTCAGGCGGGCCAGATCGGTGTCAGCGCCCGCCAGGACCGCGGGCGCCGTCGCGTAGAGAGCCGGGTCGGTGGCCCCTTCCTCGAAGCCGAACCCGCCGCCGTCCAGTTGCTCGCGTGAGAGCCAGGCGACGGCCGCGTCGGCCTGAGCCGGGTCGTCGAGGGCGCGCAGCGCCTGGGCGGCGTAGGCGGTGGCGTAGACGCTGCCGGTCCCGGCCCCGGTGTAGCCGGGGAACGAGCCGTCCTCGCGCTGCGTCTTTTTCAGGTAGGTCCGGGCCTTGGCCACCGCCGCGTCCCGGCCGCCCGCCTCCTGGAGGACGAGGGCCACCAGGCCGGTGGTGGCGGGGTCGCCGTCGCAGTACTCGCCCGGACGGATCAGGATGCTGGTGATCCCGCCGTCGTCGCACTGGAGCCGGGCCAGCCGGTCGACCGTTCCCGCCGGGGGAACGGTACCGGCGCGGAGCAGGGCGAGCACGGCGAACGCCTGGCCGTCGGCGTAACCGGCGTTCCGGAAGTCTCCTTCGGCGGTGCAGCCGGGGGTGGGGCTGCCGGAGTCGGGGCCCGCAGCGCAGACGTTGTCCGCGAGGGCCGCGATCAGGTCGTGGCCGCCGAAGGCGTGCGGATCGGTGTCCGTGACCTCGGCGACAAGGGCGAGCCGGGCGGCGGCCGTCGCGTCGGGGGCCTGGTCCCTGCCCGCCGCGTAGGCGTAGTCGTCGGTGTGGGCGGCGAGGAAGTCGGTGACCTTGCCGAGAGTGGCGCTCTCGCCCCCGGCGGCGGCCAGGGCGTAGGCGGCCTCGGTGGTCAGCAGGTAGTCGGCGGTGCCGGCCCCGTCGTCGACGATGCGTTCCCCGTCCGCGAGCGCGCCCTTCGCCCAGGCCGCGGCGGCAGCGACGTCGATCTCACCTGCCGGGACCGCGGGTCCGCTGCCGCCGGGGCCGGGGGTCCCGGTGCCCCCGCCGGCGCGCACGTCGTCCGGGGTGAACGTGGGTCCGCCCGTGGTGCCGCCGACGTCGGTCCCGCCGAACACCCAGGCGTCCACGTCACCGTCCTCGGGCTTGCGGTCCATGGCCCCGTACTGGCTGTAGGTCCACTTGTTCTGGCCCGGCGAGGCGATCCAGTACGACCAGTAGGCCGTGGCCGGCGGGGTCAGTACGCACGACTCCTGGTCCGCTGCCGGATACTGCGCACCGGAGCCGGACCCGATGCGGCAGATGAAGGCCGGGCCGTCGTGCTGCGTGCCCTCGGTGGTGAAGCCCGCCTCGTGGAGGAGTTCGTAGCCGGTCGTCGGCGTCGTGTCGCAGCCTCGCTCGACCTCGCCCGCGAAGGGGCTGAAGTCGACGGCGACGACAGCGCCCTTGGTGGCGGTGCACTCACCGATCGGGTCGGCGGCCGCCGGGGTGACCGTGACGAGTGTCACGCACATGGCAAGCAGTAGGAACGCCACTGACATCAGGGACAGGAACGCCCTGATACCCATCTGCCGGTCTCTTCGCTGTGCGGTCCCCACCACGGCCCCCTCGTCATGTCTCCGCGGGGATCCGAACGTGGTGGGACGGCCTCGACACCCACGGGTTCACCGTCGGCGGGGCTGATCGACCACGCCGTAGTCCGCGACGGCGTTTCTCGCTGAAGATCAGGTCCAGGCATTCCGGCTCGCCCGGCGGAAACCGGGCCTACGGTTGCGGGTCAGCGCCGGATTTCGACCGGCTTCCCCTGGAACTCAGTGCGTTTCAGGCGGATTGGAGCACGCAGAGCGACACCCCGTCAAGACACCCCCGACGGCGGCGGGGTGGAGCAGAGGACACGTCTGGCGGGACCGGACGGCCTCCGGTAGCGTCCTGGGCTGCCACATGGGGGAACCCGGTGAGAATCCGGGGCTGACGCGCAGCGGTAGTGGAACGGCTGGGGGCCGTTCCGAGCCCGAATGCCCACGCGGCGATGCACCACAGGAAGCCGGTCCACGCGTTCGGGCGGCCCACCCTGCCCGTTGCCGCCTCCACGGTGAGCCGCGCGGGCCCGGTCGGCGCGCCCCTCATCCCAGGAGCAGGCCATGTCCCGACTTTTGATCTCACGTCGTCTCGCGTTCACGGCGACCGCCGGCATCGGGGCGCTCTGTCTGAGCGTCCTGCCGGCCGCGGCCACCGCCACACCGGCCCAGGTGGCCACATCGAGGGTGAACGGCGTCGCTTACCTCAAGTCCCTTCAGGGAGCGGACGGTTCGTACGCCTCGGGAGGGCTGTCCAACGAGTGGGCGTTCAGCGCGCTCGCCTCCGCCGGCACGGCGGCGGTCGATGTGACACCGGGCGGCGACACCACGAAGAACGCGAGATCCGTGTACCGCGCGCTGCTCGCGACGGCGAGCTGGCCGTCCTCGACACCGGTCGTCACGGACTACGAACGCGCCACCCTCAACGCCTACGCGGCCGGAATCGACCCGGCCCGGGTCTCCGCCTCCCGCAATCTGGTCGCCGACATCTACGGCTACTGGCAGACCGCCGAGCCCGGCTACTTCGGCCCCTCGGCCAACTTCAACGGGACGGTCTTCGCCGCACTCGCCCTCGGTGGCGCACGGACACAGGCGGGGGCGCCTCGGGTGCCCGGGTCCCTGCGTGACGCCTTGATCGCCCGGATCCGTGCCAACCAGCACAACGACGGCGGCTGGAACTTCGGCAGGGCCGAGGGCGATCCGGGACAGCTCGGCTCGGCCGGCGACATCGACATGACCGGCGCCGCGATGGCCGCGCTCTGTGTATCCGGGGTTTCGAACACCGACCCCGGCATCGCGCGGGCCAAGGCGTTCCTCAAGAGCAAACTGGTGCCGGGAAGCGGCGCGTTCAACGCGATGTTCGGCGTCAACACCGACTCCAACGGCTGGGCCGTATCCGGGCTCAACGCCTGCGGAGTCAACCCGCAGACCGGCGACTTCCTGACCTCGGCGGGCAGGACCCCCGTCGACTTCCTGATCTCCCAGCAGTTCAACCCCGGCGGCGGCTTCAGGTACCTGCCCAGCGACACGACGCCCTCCGCCTACGCCTCGATCGACGGGCTGCGCGCCGTCGCGGGCGGCGGTTTCACCGCCACTCCCCCGGTCCCGGCCACCACCGGCGCACCCCGGTGGGTGGCCCATACCACCTTCACCTCGGGTACGGCCGCGAAGCTCGCACTGACCGTGGACGACGGCGCGGGTGGCCTCAAGGTCTGCTCCGTGGCCTTCACGCCCACCGGCGCCACGACCACGCTCGGCGCGGTTCTGGACTCCGCCGCGACCGCGGCCACCCCGCCCGGCTGCGTGAGCGGCCTCGCTCCCTCCTCCGGAACGGGCGCCGTCACGGCCCTCAACGGCAGGAGCAACAGTGGCTCGGAAACCTGGAAGGTCAGCGTCGACGGTTCGGCGTTCACCGGAGCCGTTCGCGGGAAGGTGATCAACGCGGGTGACACGGTCGCCCTCCGCTCAGGAACCTGACCTCCTGGGCGTCACCGGGTGAGAGGCCGTTCCCGCGCGCGGCGGCCGGGCCCAGTCACGGCCCCGCCCCCCCCACCGGGGCGGTCGTGTCATAACCGATGTGGAAGGCGACCAGCTCGGTCTCGAGCCACGGGAGTTCGAA
>NZ_JBHXUW010000009.1:20225-77144 GCF_042672475.1 Streptomyces sp. NPDC127177 | reverse complement strand
GCCTCCCCACCTTTCCCCCGGGGGCCCCCCGGGGTGCGGGGCCGTCCCCGCGGGGGGGGCCGGGCCCTTGCCCCGCCCGCCCCCCCGCCTCGGGTGCGTTCGTGACATAGCGGATGAGCATGGCGACGAGCTCGTTCTCGAGCCTCGGGATGTCGACGGGGTCCGGCTCGGCGATGAGCCGGTGGACGACGAGCTCGACCGTGGTCACGACGAGCCGGGCGGCCACGTACGAGTCATCGACCCGTGCCTGCGGACTGTTCTCCAGCAACTCCTGTACGTATGCGATGAGTTCCTGCTCATGGTGGGAGATCCGTTCGAGCAGTTCGGGTGACCTCGGAGCCTGCTCGAACATGACGCGGAGCAGGTGCGGGTCATGGCGGTGGTTCTCGATCACGGCTCGCACCTGGTCGCGGACCGCACCCTCGAGGGAGCCGGGAAGCCCGTCGTCGCGGCGGCGCCGGGTGGCGGTCGTCACCGCGTCGAGGTGGCGTGCCAGCAGCTCGGCCAGGATCGCGTCCTTGTTCGGGTAGTACTGGTACAGCGAGCCGATCGAGATCCGCGCCCGTTCCGCGATCCGGTTGGTGGTGCCTGCGGCGTACCCGTGATCGGCGAAAACGTGAGCAGCGGCGGTGAGGATCCGCTCCCTGGTGAGCTCGGCGCGGGCCTGCCGGGGCTGTTTACGTGGCTGAAGTCCGCCACGGCTCGTCGTCATGACAACTCCTGGGAAGCGCCTCGAATGCGAGTACCGGGAAACTGAATAATTACTCATAATTCTGTCATGACCTGCGCCGGAGCGGCGGACGGCCGCAATCGGAAGGTGTGCGGGAACGGCTGGGCGACGGCCGGCCCCGGTGCCCGCGGCCGCCGCGGGGCGAGCCGGTACGAACGAAAGGCGGAATCACATGCTGCCCAAGGTCCGCGCACCCGAATCGCGGCGAATGATCACGCTGGAGGTGCTCCGCAACACTCCGCTGACGCCCAGCTTCTCGGCCATCACGCTCGGCGGCCCGGAACTGGAGCACCTGACGCCCATGGGATTCGACCAGATCGTGCGGCTGTTCTTCCCGCGCGAGGGGCAGAACGGGCTGAGGATGCCCAGCCGTTCGAACGAGTCGTGGATGGTGGAGCTACTCCTGCTGCCGAAGTCGCGCCGGCCGTGGGTGCGCAACTTCACCATCCGGAGCGTGCGCCCCGAACTCGGCGAGTTGGACATCGAGTTCGCCCTGCACGGAGACACCCCGGCCTCTGTCTGGGCCCGGGGCGCCCGGCCCGGAGATCCGGCGGGGATCTTCGACATGGGTATCTCGTACCTGCCGCCCGCCCACGCCTCGTGGCAGCTGCTGGCCGGGGACGACAGCTCCGTACCGGCGATCCTGGCCATCCTGGAGCACGCTCCCGCGTCGCTGGAAGCGGAGGTGTTCCTGGAGGTTCCGAGCAGCGCGGACTTCCGCTCGGACATCACCGCCCCCGAAGGCGTGAAGGTGCACTGGCTTGCCCGCGACGGCTCCCGGGCACTGCCGGGCAGGGCGGCTCTCGAAGCGGTGAAGGGGTCGGACCTGCGGCCGGGCCGCTTCTACACCTGGGTCGCCGGAGAGTCCGGACTCGCCACCGGAGTGCGCCGGCACCTGGTGCAGGAGCGGGGTGTGCCCAAGCCGGACATCGCGTTCTTCGGGTACTGGCGGCACGGCCGCTCGAGTCCCGGCTGAGTTCGCCCGTCGACGCCTGCCATCAGTGGGCGTCGTCCCGGCCGGCCCCCTCCGCACGGCCGGGTCACCCGAGCGCGCGGCCCGATGGGCGTACTCGTGTCGCCGGTGCCATGTTTCGGAGGTGGGCCAGTGGCAACCCGGGTGTACGACGGCACCGTGTCCGTCCGGCCCGGCCGGGCCCCCGGAGCGGTCACCCGTGAAGAACGACGAGGAGGCGACACCATGCCGGCAGGATCCAGCCGCAAACGCGAGCGCCAGTACGAGCACGTGAAGGAGAGCGCCGAGAAGCGCGGCACGCCGGAGGGGCGGGCGAAGGAGATCGCCGCCCGCACCGTCAACAAGGAGCGCGCCCGATCCGGTGAGTCCAGGAGCGCGAGCAGGACGTCGACCCAGGACCCGAAGTCGGCCTCTCAGCGCGGCGGTGAGCGCTCGCACAGGGGAGCACAGGGCCGCACGAGGGACCAGCTGTACGAAGAGGCCAGGAAGAAGAACATCGAGGGCCGCTCGACCATGAACAAGGCGCAGCTGCTCAGGGCCGTCAGCCGCTGATCGGCGATGCCGTCCGCGGCGTCGCGGACCGACCGAGACCCGCCGTACGGCTAACGGGCCGTACGGGGCACGAGACCGAAAGGACAGCCGCTGATGTCCGACCACGACGTGAGCACGCCGAAGGTCCTGGCGATCGTCACCAACTACGGCGTCGAGCAGGACGAGCTCGTCGTACCGGCCGACCACCTGCGCGCGCGAGGCGCCGAAGTCCATGTCGCGGCGGTGACCCTGGACGACATCGGCACGCTCGTCGGTGACAAGGACCCCGGCAGGACCCTGCGACCCGACCTCACACTGGACGGTGTCGATCCGGCCGGCTACGACCTCCTGCTCATCCCGGGTGGCACGCTGAACGCCGACACGCTCCGGCTGCAGAGGGCGGCGACCGGGATCGTGCGGTCGTTCACCGGATCGGGCCGCCCGGTCGCCGCCATCTGCCACGGGCCGTGGGTGCTGGTGGAGGCCGGTGCAGTCGCCGGGAAGCGGCTCACCTCCTACGCCTCGCTGCGGACCGACATCCGCAACGCGGGCGGCGACTGGGCCGACGAACCGGTCGTCACCGATGAGTCGGGCGGCTGGAGGCTCATCACCTCACGCGACCCCGGCGACCTGGAGCCGTTCGTGCGGGAGATCGACTCGGCCCTTGCGGCTCGGTAGCCCTCCCGGACTCCCCCGCGTCACGCCCGTTTGTAGTAGTAGCCGTCACTGGCCGCGGGCCCGACGTTGTGCTGAATTCCGCTGCCGTTGAGGGTGAAGTACGACGCGTCGACCTGCGCGGGGCAGTGGCCGGAGTGGGTACCGCTGAGTTTCGATGCGCTGACGTTGATCCGGCTGTCCCCGTTCGCCTTCGACGTCACCTTCCCTTCGTAGGGGCAGGTGACGTACGGGGTGTCGGTGAGCCGCACCGTGCCGGAGCGAGAAATGGTGATGGTGCCCGGCTGTCCGGTGTTGTACGCGTCGCCGTACTTCCAGGTGCCCACGAACGACGACGGAACCGTGCTCCCGCCGCCCGAACCACTCGTGGAACCCGACGCACTGCTTGAACCCCCGCTGCCCGGACTGCCGCCCGTGGCACCGCTGCCGCCCTGTGCCGACGATCCGCTGCCGGACGAACTGCCCGATGCGCCGGAGCCGCCCGCCCCGGAGCCGTCCCCGGACGTGTCGGCGCCCTTCCCCGAGGATGCCGAACCGCCGCCCGGGTCCTCGGCGTTCCGGCCGTCGGTGCCGTCCTTCCCGCCGTCGCCCTTCTTCCCCTTGCCATCGGACGCCTGGGGGCTCTTGTCACCCCTGGGGGACGAACTGGCCGGTGCCGAAGGCGAAGCCGGGACGGACGAATCGGTCGCACCGCTCGAAGGAGCGGCCGCGTGGTTGCCACTGTCGCCGCTGTCACTGCCGAACGGCTGGAGCACGGCCATCGTGCCGCCGCCCCCGCCCAGGACCAGGACCACGGGGACGGTCACGAGCCACCGCTTGCGCCGCCCCACCCGCTCGCGCTCCGGTGTGGTCACAACGTCGGCAGGGCCGTCCCCGGAAGGCTGCGCCGCGGGCCGGAGGGCGAAGGTCTCGCGGTCGGCTGTCTCCTGTCGTACCGGGGCGGCCTCCGCGTCCAGCAGCCGCGCCGACTGCCTCGCGAGATGGCTCACCACCTCTGCGGGCAGCCACGACGCCCCTGCCGGGACAAGAGCCGGATCGGTCAACAACTCTTCCACCGAGGGCCGTTCGGAGACCGCCTTGGTGAGGAGGCGGGAGATCAGGGTGCGCAGGCCCTGATCACGCACCCTTTCGAGGCGCGGTTCGCTCTCGACTATGTGGTACATCACCGCGTGCTGGTTGCTCACGCCGTTGCCGAACGGAAGGGTGCCGGTGGCCGCGTACGTCAGCACGCAGCCGAGTGTGAACACGTCGCTCTTCGGACCCGCGCTCTCGCCGCGTATCTGCTCCGGGGCCATGAAGCCCGGTGAACCGATCACCATCCCTGTGCTGGTGAGGGATTCGACCGCGGTTTCGACGGCACGGGCGATACCGAAGTCGATGACCTTGGGGCCCTCGACCGTGAGCATCACGTTCGAGGGTTTGAGGTCCCGGTGGACGATGCCGGCCGAGTGGATGTCCTTGAGCGCGTGCAGGAGCCCGTCGGCGAGTGCGAGTACGGACGGGACGGGGAGCGCGCCGTGTCCGCGGACGATCTGTTCGAGGGAGAGGCCTGGCACGTAGCCCGTGGCCACCCACGGGTACTCCTCGTCGGGCTCCGCGTCCAGTACGGGTGCGGTGTAGCGCTCCCCCACCCGCCTCGCCGCGTCGACCTCGCGCCGGAACCGCGCCCTGAACTGCGGATCCGCGACGTGCTCCGCGTGCACCACCTTGACCGCCACGGTGCGGCCGCCCTCCGAGCGGGCGAGGTAGACCCGGCCCATGCCACCCGCGCCGAGCCTGCCGAGCAGCAGATAGGGCCCGATGCGGGCCGGATCCGTGGAGGTCAGCGGCTTGATACCGCCGTCGAGGTCGCCGTCGCCGTTCTCACTGTTCCCGTGCACGCTGGTCATGGTCGAGCGCTCCCCCGTATGTCCCACCCCGCGGTCACCCGGGGCGGCTTCCGCCGCCCGAACTTCGCTTAATGCCCGGCGACTTGATGCTAAGGGCATCCAGTCTGGGGCACGACGCGCAGTTATTGGAACTACTTCCGGAAAAAATTTCAGTAGTGGTCCCGGGTTCTTCTACGCTGGTCCCGGCGGGCCCAGCGGGGGCCGCCGGGTCCAGCAGCAAGGACGGCATCGATGAGCCCGAAGCAGCAACGGGGTGAGGTCACCGCCGCGCAGGTGCTCGACTGCGCCCTGGGCATCTACGCGTCGGAGGGCGAAGCCGGTCTCACCCTGGGCGCGATCACATCGGCCAGTGGGGTCAGCGCGGGCAGCATCTACCATCACTTCGGCAGCCTCCAGGGAGTCGTGGTCGCGCTCGGCCGGTCCTGGCTTGAACGGCTCCTCGACGAACTGGCGGGGGCGCTGGCACAGGTGGACGACGCCCGTGCCGGTGTCCACGCCGTGGTGACGGCATACCTGCGCTTCGTGCAGCGACACCCGGATGCGGCCCGGCTCATGCACTCCGTCGCGGTGGACCGCGAGATCACCGCGCACGCCCGTCAGATCCGAGGTGCCCAGGAGGCCCGGCTGGCCCCACTGGCCGCCTGGCTGCGCAGCCGGCAGGAGGCGGGTGAACTCGCCCAACTGCCGCTGCCCGTGCTGGAGTCACTGATTCTGGGGCCGGTCACAGCTATCGCGCGCCGCTGGCTCTCAGTCGGGGACCTGGACATCGACGAGGCCGCGCGAACGGCCCCCCAGCACATCTGGCGCTCCGTCAGCCCCTGACGGACTGCTCGTCGTGCCCGCCCTCTCTGCCCTCAACAGCCGCGGGACATGCCCTCCACGCCGGGCTCGCCGAGGTACGCCTCCAGCTCAGCGGCCCCGGTCAGCATCGCCCGCCCGCGGGTGAGCAGTCGGGCGTGCCAGTCGCGCAGCGCCGCCCCCAGCGGCTCCAGTCCGCCGGCCGCCCGCACCTGGGTGATCAGGGAGGCGATCTGTGCCAGCGGGTGGCCGCCACGCCGGAGCTGGTGTGCCAGCCGGGCATCCCGCACATCGGCCTCGTCGTAGACGCGGTACCCGGTGAGCGGGTCCCGGCGCGGGCTCATCAGCCCGGCCCGTTCCCATGCGCGCAGCGTCGCGGGCCGGATCCCCAGCATCTGCGCCAGCGGCCCGATGAAGGTGCCGCCGGGCCCGGTCCGCGCCCCTGACCCGGGCCCGGACATCCCGGCCGGCTCGGGGGCGGCGGACCGCAGGTCACGAAGGGCGCTCTCCACGGCCTGGAGGGTGAGCCGGTCGTCGAGGAGTTGGACGTGGCTCTCGTCGACGAGCCGGAACGCCTCGTCGACCGCGCCCCGGTTCACGGCCCGCATGATCGCTGCCGCCTGCCGGTGACCGTGTCCGGGCACCAGGGCGAGAAAAGCGCGCAGGGCCGTGGCGTGCCGGGAGGTATAGGTGCGGTAGCCGTGGGGTGTGCGAGCGGCGGCCGGAAGGATCCCGGCCTCCTCGTAGTTCCTGACCGCCTGCGTGGACAGGCCGTGCCCGCGCGCCAGATCAACCGGCCGGAGCCGCACCCCGGTTTGAAGGTTTTTCCCCATGTGCCTGCCGATATCGCGAGAAAGTCTCAACCGAAGCTTCAACGATACCGTTGAAGCCATGGCTACTGACATCAAGGACACCGTCCATGCCGTCGAGGCTGCTGCCGTCATGAGGACGCTCGCCGGCCGGCCCCGGCTGCTGGCTCTGGGCGAACCCACCCACGGCGAGGACACCCTGCTCGGCCTGCGCAACGATCTCTTCCGGCAGCTCGTCGAGCAGGAGGGCTACCGGACGATCGCGATGGAGAGCGACTGCGTGAGGGGACTGGTCGTGGACGACTACGTCACCTCGGGCACGGGCACGCTCGACGCGGTCATGGAGCACGGCTTCAGCCACGGCTGGGGCTCCTTCGAGGGCAACCGTGAGCTGGTGCGCTGGATGCGCGCCCACAACGCGGGCCTGCCCGCCTCGGAACGGATCCGCTTCGCCGGCGTCGACGGACCGCTGGAGATCACCGGCGCCGCGAGCCCCCGGCAGGCTCTCACCGCACTCCACGCCTACCTCGCGGACCGGGTGGACACGGACCTGCTCGCCTGCACCGCGGAGACACTCGACTGCCTGCTCGGCGACGACGACCGCTGGACCGAACCCGCCGCGATGACGGACCCGGCCCGGTCCGTGGGGCGGTCGGCCGAGGCCGGCCGGCTGCGACTGATCGCCGACGACCTGGTGGCACTGCTCGACGCCCGGACTCCACACCTCACCACGACCGCCTCGCGGCACGGCTGGGACCGGGCCGCCCTGTACGGGCGTACCGCGATCGGTCTGCTGCGCTACCACCGCTGGATGGCCGACACCTCACCGGCCCGAATGACCCAACTCCTGCGCGTGCGGGACCAGATGATGGCTGACAACCTCCTCGCCGTCGCCGATCGGGACCCGGTGCTCGTCCACGCCCACAACTCCCATCTCCAGCGGGAGAAGAGCTCGATGCGGATGGGCGGGGCGCTGCTGGAGTGGTGGAGCGCCGGTGCACTGGTCCACGCCCGGATCGGGGAGGAGTACGCCTTCCTGGCCACGGCCCTCGGCACGATCCGGCACCAGGGGGTGGGCGCACCCCCGCCGGACACCCTCGAAGGCCTCCTGTACGCGCTCCCGGAGGACCGGTGCGTGGTGGATGCCTCCCGACTCGCCACCGCCGTCGGCGACACACGGCCCGTTCGCCGTGTGTCGCCGTGGTTCGGGTACGCCCCGCTCGACCCGGCGCACCTGGCGGGTATCGACGGGATCGTCTTCGCCAGGGACATGGCGCGGGGCTAGTACATCGGTCCGCGGTCAGGCTCCTGTGGTGGAGCCCGGCCGGACGATCATCAGTATCGTCACCGTTGCCCACAGCAGGTTGAAGACACCGGTGAGCATGGCGAGACGGCCGGCCGCCCCGGGGGTCGGGCCGGCGGGGCCGGGCGACCTCACTTCGGCGAGCGCGTCGTTCTGGTCCGGGAGGATCAGCAGCGCCAGGACGGCGGCCGCGGCGGCGGTCAGCGCGATCGACGCGATCAGCCACCCGCTCCCGAGGACGCCGAGGCTGCCCGCTGTGGCCAACCCGAAGAGCGGAACCGCGACGCCGACCGCCGTGTAGACGCGGCAGATCCGGTGCAGTACCCACAGCGTCGCGTGGACTTCGAGGTCGTGCGGATCGCTCTGGGCACGGCGCAGCGCCTTGGGGAACATGCTGGCGGCGACGGCGACCGGACCGATAGCCAGTACGGCGGCCAGGACGTGGAGGATGAGGAGAATCTTCGTCACGGCCGGGGCTCCGTCGTCGCCCGGAGGGTGCGGCGCCGTCCGGTGACCTTCGAGGCCGGAAGGCGTCCGGCCTTGGACGTGCCCTTCATCGTGTCGCCGTCGGCGGTCACCGCGAAGGCGAGGTTCAGTCGCATGGGTTTGGTGACGGCTTGGTTCCAGGTGAGCCGGGCGCCGTCGAGCGCGAGGTCACCGAGCCGGATCTCCTCCCCCTCCCCGTACGCGGTCCCGGTCAGGACACCGGCGTCCCGGCGGAGTTCGACGACGGCCTTGATCCTGCCGATCGGGGTGGCGATGGTCAGATCCCATGTTCCTTCGACGGACATGCTGCTGGTCTACCTTTCCTGCTGCTCAGGGGTGGGGCGGGGGATGGTCAGAGGCCGGCGGGCGCCGCGCCCGTGTCGCGCCAGACGGTGCCGCGGCGTTCGTGTGCGAACAACTCCTCGACGGCGTGCGCGATCCGGGGCCCGACCTCGCGCTCCAGCAGGTAGAGGGCCAGATCAAGTCCGGAAGTGACGCCTGCACCGGTCACGAGGTCGCCGTCGTCGACGACGCGGGCGCGTACCGCCTGGGCACCGGTCGCGTCGAGCATGTCCAGGCCCAGGTGGTGGGTGGTGGCGCGGCGGCCCTCCAGCAGACCGGCCATGGCCAGGACGAGCGAGCCGCCGCACACCGCGGTGACCGTCGTCCGCGGGTTGTCCATCGCGGCCTTCAGGAGAGCGGGGAGCCCGGTGGTCAGGGTGCGGCCCAGGAGCACGGGGATGAATTCGTCCTGCTGCCACTGCCCGCCGCCCGCGTCATGGTCGGGCACCTCGCCGGGCTCGCCCACGCGGCCCGATGCGCCGGGGACGAGGATCAGTCCCGCACGGTCGGGATCAAGGGTGCCCGTGGCACGGAGCACCAGGCCTCCGGTGCCGCTGACGACCTCGCGCGGGCCTTCGGCGGACACGAGTTCCACGCTCACCGCGCCGCCGGAGGCGGTCCCACCGGCGTACAGGACTTCGTAGGGGGCGATGACGTCGAGTGGGTCGAAGCCGTCGAACAGAATGATCTGGGCGTGCATCGAGAGGGTCCTTGCGTCCGGCAGATCCGGCTGTGTGCCGGAGTCGCCACCGACGCTAACCGGCTGCTCCCCCGCCTCCCAGTGGCATTAATGACATGTTCCAACGGGATAGCGCCAAAGCTGACAGATGGCCTCTGACCTGCGTCTTACAGCAGTCCATGGGTGCTCGATACGTGCTCGTCCACCTGATGGCGGGTATGTTCTCGCCATGCACACTATTGCGGTCCTCGCCCTGGACCGGGTGATCCCGTTCGACCTGTCCACCCCGATCGAGGTCTTCACGCGTACCCGTCTCCCGGACGGGCGGCCGGGGTACCAGATCCGCGTGTGCGCCGAACGGCCGGAGACCGACGCCGGCGCCTTCGCCCTGCGCGCGCCCTGGGGGCTGGCGGGGCTCCGGGGCGCGGACACGATCATCGTGCCGGGCACCGACACGCCCACGGCCCCGCTCGCCCCCGCCGTCCGTGACGCACTGCGGGCGGCCGCCGCGGACGGCACACGCATCGCGTCCATCTGCTCGGGCACCTTCCCGCTGGCCGCCACCGGACTGCTGAACGGCCTTCGGGCCACCACGCACTGGATCGCGGCCGATCTGCTGGCCGCCACCTACCCGGAGATCGAGGTCGACCCGGACGTCCTGTACGTCGACAACGGACAGTTCCTCACATCGGCCGGGGCCGCCGCGGGCCTGGACCTGTGTCTGCACATGATCCGCAAGGACTACGGCTCGGCTGTCGCCGCCGATGCGGCCCGGCTTTCCGTCATGCCGCTGGAACGCGAGGGCGGTCAGGCGCAGTTCATCGTCCAGAACCACGCTCCCGCACCTCAGGGGTCGGCCCTCGAACCGCTGCTGGTCTGGATGCAGGACAACCTCGGCTCCGGCCTCACCCTCGCCGACATGGCCGCGCGGGCGGGAACCAGCACCCGGACCCTGATACGCCGATTCCGCGAACAGACCGGCACCACCCCGCTGCAATGGCTCCAGCGCGCCCGCATCCGGCAGGCCCAGCATCTTCTGGAGACCACCCAGCACTCCGTCGAACGCATCGGCGCCCAGGTCGGCTTCGGCTCCCCCACCGCCTTCCGAGACCGCTTCAAGCGGACGGTCGGAGTCAGCCCGCACAACTACCGCCGCACCTTCAACTGATCTTGGCCGACGGGCAGTACGCCGACGGGCACGCGGACGCGTGGTCGTGCCGGCCGGCGTTCCGCCACCGCGGACCGGGTGCCGCGCGACGGAGACTGCCGGTCAGCCGATCGGGACGTCGCCCGAGCGCGAGGGAACGGCATCGAGTGCGGCGATCGTGGCTCCGTCGAGCGCGAGTGTGCCCGCGGCGACGTTCGCCCGGAGGTGGTCCGCGTCGGCGGTGCCGGGAATGAGGTGCACGTTCGGTGCGTGATGGAGCAGCCAGGCCAGGCCCAGCTGCGACGGAGTGACCCCCAGCGCCCGCGCTCCTTCGGTGACGGCCACCTCCTCGGTCACCTTGGGGATGCCGGGGAACGAGCCGCCGAGCGGGAAGTACGGGACCCAGGCGATGCCCTCGGCGAGACACAGCTCCAGCATGTCCTCGTCGGTCCGGACCACGAGGCTGTAGGCGTTCTGTACGCAGGCGATGCCCGCGGGGAGCGCGTGGCGGAGGCCGTCGATCGTGACACTGCTCAAACCGATCGCACCGATCTTCCCCTCCTCGCGCAGCGCGACCATCACCGCGAGCTGATCGTCGAGACCGACGATCTGATCCCCCTCCGCCCGGAGGCCGGGGCCGGTGTCGAGGCGGCGCAGGTTGACCAGCGGAATGCGGTCGAGACCGAGAGCGGTGAGGTTGTCCTCGACGCTCGCCCGGAGCTCCTCGGGCCGCTGCGCAGGGCGCAGCGGGATGGGTCCGCCGGGGTTGGGGTCGGCGCCGACCTTGCTGGCGACCAGGACGTCGTCCCCGGGGCGGATCGCCTCCCGGATGAGGCCGTTCACGTACCCGTTCCCGTAGAACTGGGCGGTGTCGATGTGGTCGATGCCGAGCTCGACCACACGGCGCAGGAGCGCGAGAGCCGCGCCGCGGTCCCCGTGCAGGCGTTCGAGCTGCATCGCCCCGTACCCGACACGGGAGACCGTGCGGCCGGCGATCACGCCGGGGCCTCCCGGACGGGGGACGCCGGCGGCGGTGGACTCGGAGCGCGGAGTGCTGCTGGATGTCATGGGAACCCGTCCTCATGCGATGATGGAGAAAGCGGAGGTCCCTCCGCCTCATTCGACAGTAGCACTACCGGAGGGTCCTCCGCTTTGAGTCAGCCCGAATCCCCGCCCCCCGACGCGCCGGCCACCGGCACCGACCGTCCGATCCGCGCCCACGCGCGGCGCAACCGCGAGAAGCTCATCTCGGTCGCCCGAGCGGCCTTCGCCGCCGCCGACGACACCGTTCCGCTGGAGGGCATCGCCCGCGAGGCGGGGGTCGGGATCGGCACGCTCTACCGGCACTTCGCCACGCGTGAAGCCCTGGTGGAGGCCGTCTACGGTGCGGAACTCGACGACATCACCACGAGCGCACCCGTTCTGCTCGAACAGTTCCCGCCGGATATCGCCCTGCGACGGTGGATGGACGGCTACGCGGCGTTCGTCGCGAACAAGCGCGGAATGGCCAGCACCCTGCGCACGGGCTGGGCCTCCGGAAGGATCGCCACACCGGCGACGCGGGAGCGCATCACCGCCGCGATCGGACTGATCCTCGCCGGCGGGGCGGAGTCGGGTTCGCTCCGCTCGGACGTCGAAGCCGACGACGTCACCACCATGCTGCTCGGCGTTTTCCTCGCCACGGGGCCCGGCAGCGCACCGGAACAGATCGCCCGGCTGCTCGACCTGGTCATCGACGCACTGCGGCCGGTGCCGGGCCGGTAGGTGCGCCCCGGCTCGGGCTTCTGGAGCCGCTGGGCGGAGTGAACGGCTGCGAGCCGGTCCGGCCGTGGCGGCCGGGAGCGGACGGCGCCGCTCTCGGGACACGCGCTAGTTCGGTTGCCCGACCGGGCGGACCACCAGCGTGTTCACGTCCACTCCGCGCGGCTGGGAGATCGCCCACACGACGGTGTCCACCAGTTGTTCGACGGAGATCATCGCGCCTGCCGCCGCCGCACCACCGGGGCGCTCGTCCCAGAAGGGTGTAAGTACCCGGCCCGGCGCGATCAGCGTGGTCCCGACCCCGTAACCGGTCGTCAGCATGCGCACGTTCTCCGCAAGGCCGGTCACCGCGAATTTCGTCATCGAGTAGATGTTGCCGGGCGTGTTCTTGAACCCCGCGACACTCCCGATCAGCACGATCCGGCCCTGGGTCGCCTTCAGCGCGCCGAGCGCCGCCCGCACCAGCAGTGCCGGACCCAGGACGTTGGTGAGCACCATGCCCCGCCACTCCTCGGGGTCGCTGGTCTCGATGTCGCCGTTGGTCGCGTACCCGGCATTGGCGATGACGTGGTCCAGGCGCCCGAACACGCGCACGGTCTCCTCGACCGCGGACGACACCTGCCCCCAGTCCGCCGCGTCCCCCTCGAACGTCAGCAGCCGCTCGCCCGCGCCCGCCTCCTCGGCGGCCTCGGCCAGAACCGCCAGCTTCTTCGCACTGCGCCCGGTCGCCGCGACGCGGTGACCCAGGCCCAGCAGACGGCGCACGCTCTCCGCCCCGATCCCGCTCGACCCGCCGGTGATGAAGGTGACGGGCGCTCCAGCGCTCTCGACGGAGACGTTTTCCTCGGACATGTTTCCCCCCGTGTGCTGGTCGGTGCCGTACGACGGACGTGCGGCATCGGCGCCGCGCCAACGCCCACCCCCGCTCAGGGGGCCTCCCCCGAACGCTCCAGGTCGAGCGCGACCGTACGCACCGCATCGACGATCGGCAGCAGTCTGCGTCCGAACGGAGTGAGGTCGTACACCGTCGACTGCTTGCTCCTCGTCTCCACGACCCGGCTGACGATGCCGGCGTCATCGAGCTTGCGCAGGCGGTTGGTCAGGGTGACCGCGTTGACCTTCGGGATGGCCCGCTGGAGTTCGTTGAAGCGCATCCCCGACTCCTGCAGCGCCATCACGATCGCCAGCGTCCACAAGTCGCCCACGACCGACAGGATCTGCATGCATCGCGCCGTCTGAAGGTCCTCCGCCTGATCCATGATGCCGTCCAGTCTAGACCGCCGCGCTACCTTCACCACTAAATAAGTTTTAGTGGTTTCCTGTGAGAGTGGTTCCTGCGAGAAAGGTTTCGCCCACCATGAGGATCACGGTATTCGGTGCGACCGGACGGATGGGGCAGCTGCTGGTGCGGCAGGCCCTTGACGCCGGACACGAGGTCACGGCCTACGCCCGCACACCCGACAAGCTCCGCATCACCCACGCCAAGCTCGCCGTCATCGCCGGACAACTCGACGACGACGGGGCCATCCTGGAAGCGGTCCGCACCGCCGACGCCGTCATCGAGGGAGTCGGTTCCGAGAGCGCCGCCACGCGCAGGATCATCACCGCCATGAACACCGCCGGGGTCCGAAGACTCGTGGTGGTGTCCACGTGCAGCGTTCCGGACCCGGCCGATCGGCCGGACCTCAAACTGAAGGCCCTCGTACAGTTCGTCAGGACCGCGGCACCACGCCCCTGGGCCGAGGTGCGCTCCGCGGCGGAGGCGGTACGGGCCAGCGAGCTGGACTGGACACTGGTCCGCGTGGCGAAACTCAACGACAGTCAGGGCACCGGAGACATCAAGGCCGGACACTACGGCCTCGGATCGGTGGGCCTCTCCATCAGCCGAGCCGACATGGCCGCCTTCCTGCTCGGCCAGGTGACCGACACGACCTACCTGCGCCGGGCCCCGGCGATCAGCAACTGACCACCACGACCCCGGGCACGCCACCGGAGCGCGCTCACAACGCGCTTCGGCCGTGCCCGCTGCGGCGCCACGGGGCGAGGGTGATTGCGGGAGTGTTTGTCTTGCTTGCGCCCGGTTCCCCTGAGGCGCCTTCATATATTTGAACGCCGCCTGCCATAACGGTTGTTCCCGATATGCGTGTGACTCTTCCCCCGCTCGCGATGCCTTTCCGCGAACGCCCGCACCTCCTCATACTCCCTCCTCGGCGGCGAACGCCGCTCGTCTGCCGCGGAAGCGCCTGGCGAAGAGGGTGATCAGATGTTGGGGGAATGTTGACGGCAGGTGCAGCGAATCGTGTGCCCGGAGAGCCGCCCGAGGCGTGCGGGCGGGACAGCGGGTCCTGGCTCGTCTCGCACGGGCTCCTCCTCGAACGTGGCCCGCGCCGTACGCTGGCGACGGCCGGCTTCGTCAACATGCTCGGCAGCGGTGTGTTCATGCTCAGCGCCGCGGTCTTCTTCACCCACTCCATCGGACTGCCGGTCTCCCGGGTGGGCCTCGGCATGGGGGCCGGCGCCCTCGTAGGGCTGCTGGCAGGAATCCCGGCCGGCCGCATCGCCGACCGGCGCGGGCCCCGCGAGATCTACATGCTGACGCTGACTGTGCAGGCCGTCGCCATGGCCATGCTGATTCTCGTCCATTCCTTCTGGCTCTTCACCGTGGTGATCTGCCTGACCGAACTCGCGGGGGCGGCGAGCCAGGCAGCCCGAGCTCCCATCGTGCGAGGCCTCGCCGGAGCTCAACCCGCCAGGTTCCGGGCCTATCTGCGCTCCGCGGCCAACCTGGCCTCCAGCATCGGCGCGCTGCCGGCCGCACTGGTCGTACAACTGGACACACATGCCGCGTACGTCTGCCTGGTCCTGGGCAACGCGCTGACCTTCGCGGCGACGGCTGCCATCGTGTGCCGCCTCCCCTCGCTCACCCCCGTCCCGGCGCCGGCCGGTACAGGACGCTGGTCGGCGTTGAAGGACTACCGCTACATGGTCATCACGGCACTGGACGGCATCATGTCGATGAACGGCGCGGTCCTGGTCTTCGCCCTGCCGCTCTGGATCGTCGGACACACCCACGCACCGCGCTGGTTCGTCGGAACGAGCGTCCTGCTCAACACGGTCATGGTGGTGGTCCTGCAGGTCAGGGCCAGCCGCGGCATCGACGGCAACGCCTCCGCCGCCCGCGCCTGGCGCCGCGCGGGGTGGGTCTTCCTGGCCGCACTGTGCCTGATCGGCCTCGCCTCCGGCCTCCCCGCGTGGGGTGCGGTGCTGCTGATCCTGCTCGGAGTGGGCGTCCACACCCTTGGAGAACTCCTCTACTCAGCAGGCTCGTTCGAATTGCGGTACAACCTTGCCCCGGCTCACGCCCAGGGCCAGTACTCGGGTGTCTTCCGCTTCGGCAGCGGGCTGACCGGTGTCGCCGCGCCCTCCGTCCTGGCCTGGCTCTGCCTCGGAGCGGGCACACCGGGCTGGATCCTGACGGGGGGAATCTTCCTCGTCGTCGGACT
The DNA here is from genome assembly GCF_042672475.1 of Streptomyces sp. NPDC127177. NCBI lineage: Bacteria > Bacillati > Actinomycetota > Actinomycetes > Kitasatosporales > Streptomycetaceae > Streptomyces > Streptomyces sp. NPDC127177. The sequence goes on along the minus strand of NZ_JBHXUW010000009.1, from coordinate 61,518 downwards.
CGTCGTACCCGGGGCGGTCCGGTGGGCGGAGCGGCCGCACCCTCCGGGGGCGGTCTGACGGACGGACCCACGAGCGCCGGGCAGGGGTCAGGCCCGGCCGGCCTTCCGCCAGGCGGCGGCGAACTCGCGCACCGATGGGAACCTCTCCCCCGGGTCCGGTCGGGTGGCCCGCGCGAGGACGGCCAGTTGCGCGGGCCGGCCCCGCCAGGCTTCCTCCGTGTCGCCGCCGTCCAGCAGGAGCCGGGCCGCGCGGCCGAGTGTGAACACCGTCGTCCGCCGGTCGATGACCGCCCCGCGCTCGAACTCCTCAGGCGCCATGAACCGCCGCGAGCCCGGCAGTCGCGCCGCCTCGACGACGAAAGGGCCGGGGCGGTACTCGTCGAGGTCGATGAGGTGCACCTCGGCGCGGGCGAAGTCGTACAGCAGCGAGCCGTCGTAGAAGTCGACCGCGACGTGACCTGCGGCCTCCACCGCCAGATGCGCGCTCAGGACCTGTTCGAAGGCGTCGGCCACCCGGGGCACCGGCAGCGCGCGGAAACGCGCCATGGCACTGTCCGGCGCGGTCCGGTCCCGCGGCCCGTGAACGGTGCAGTGGTAGAGCACCTCGCCGTCCCGCCAAGGCATCACCACCGCCCGCCCGCCGTTGCCGCCCACCGCGATCCGGCGGACCTGGGGGACGATCGCGGGATGTTCCACCGCCCGGTGGAACGCCCATGCGCGCTCCAGCGACTGTCGGCCGGCCTCCGTCACCGCCTCCTTGACGAACCATCTGTCGCCGCCGGCCATGCGAACGCCGTAGGAAACACATCCCGAGTCCTGGTCCCGGAAGGCGGCGAACAGGTCGCCGACCCGCCTCAGATGGAGCTCCACCTCGGCCAGGACGTCGATGTCGATGTCGAGCAGCGGGTGAGCCATGCCACGTATCGTGCCACCGCCTCTGGCATCGCATCGACCGTGAGACGGCCCCGGCGCGCCTGCCCGGACTCGTCGCGACCTACCGGGCTCATGGGAACGGACCGTCGAGTCGCCACTACAACGCGTACGTTGTGAGCACAATAAGTAGATCTTGTGATGAGATTTTGCCCGTGAGCATTTGAACTGGTCACAGGAAGGTCACTAAGGTCAGGGCTCGAACCTTCGCACGATTGCCCACCCAACCGGGGTGGCAGCGAAGAGACCGCCGAGTCCGTGACGTACACGGAGCCGGGGATTCCCGTCCCCCCACAGCCCGGTAGGCGGCTCGAGGAAGAAGGAGCTCGCCTCCGTGGCGTCCCACCGTCGTCCCAAGCAACCGAGCCGCACTCGCGTGACCGTGCTCACCGCGACCGCTGCCGCAGCCGTGGCCCTGACCTCCCAGGCCGCCCACGCCGATCCCAAGCCGACCAAGAGCGAGGTCAAGGCGAAGGTCGACAAGCTCTACCACGAGGCCGAGGTGGCCACCGAGCAGTACAGCGGGGCCAAGGAGAAGCAGGACAAGCTCCAGAAGCAGGTCGACGCAATCCAGGACAAGGTCGCCCGCGGTCAGGAGGAGCTCAACACGCTGCGTTCCGGGCTCGGTTCGCTCGCCGCCGCGCAGTACCGCTCCGGAGGCATCGACCCCTCCGTGCAGCTCTTCCTCGCCTCGGACCCGGACAGCTTCCTCGACCAGGCCTCCGCGCTCGACCGGTTGACGGCCAGGCAGGCCGAATCACTGGAGAAGATCCAGGAGAAGCAGCGGTCCCTCGCGCAGGAGCGCAAGGAGGCCCAGGACAAGCTGAGCGACCTCGCCGACGTCCGCAAGACGCTCGGCGAGAAAAAGAAGAAGCAGCAGGGCAAGCTCGCCGAGGCACGGAAGGTGCTCAACACCCTCACCGCCGCCGAGCAGGAGCAGATGCGCAAGGACGACCAGCGTGCCAGCCGTGACGCCAGTGACCGCGTCAAGCTCGGGACGGGCTCCCCCGGTTCGTCCTCCTCCGCCTCCACCCCCGACCTCGGCAAGGACGCACCCGCCTCCAGCGTCGGCGCCGCCGCGCTCCGGGCTGCCGGCACCCGGGTGGGCATGCCGTATTCGCCCGCCGCCACCGGCCCGAACTCCTTCGACTGCTCGGGCCTGACCCAGTGGGCCTACCGGCAGGCCGGTGTCGAGATATCCCGCACCACCTACACCCAGATCAACCGGGGCACCCGGATCGGGCGGAGCCAACTGGCCCCGGGCGACCTGGTCTTCTTCAACAACACCACGCACGTCGGCATCTACGCCGGCAACAACACCGTGCTGCACGCCCCGTACCCCGGCGCCTACGTCCGCTACGAGTCGATGAACACCATCGGCGGCTTCCAGGCCGCGGTGCGCATCTGACGCGCTGACCGGCGGCCGCCGGGAGCGGCCCCCGGCCGGAGTGTTCGGCTCCGGCTGCGGGCACCGCGGGAAGTCATGGCTTCCTCACCGGCGCCGCCGACTGACGGGCGGCTGCGCGCCGTTGCCGCTGCCGGGCCACGTCGGCCACCGGCGAGGCGAGCAACAGCGTTCGGGTGTAGGCGTGTTGCGGCCGGGTGGTGACGGTCTCCGCGTCGCCGGTCTCGGCGATCCCGCCCTGGTGGATGACCGCCACCCGGTGGCTCACGAACCGGACCACCGACAGGTCGTGGGAGATGAACAGGTACGCGACGCCAGTGGTCTCCTGAATCTCCAGAAGCAGGTCGAGAACCGTGCGCTGGGTGGTCAGGTCGACGGCGGAGACCGGCTCGTCGCAGATGATCAGCCGCGGACCGAGGGCCAACGCCCTGGCGATGGCCACACGTTGACGCTGACCGCCGGAGAACTCGCGGGGCAGCCGGGCCGCGGCGTCCGTGGGCAGGTGGACGCGCCGGAGCAGATCGGTGATCCGTTCCCTGGAGGCACGGGCGTCCGTTCCCTGCGCGACGAGCGGTTCGGCCAGGGCGTCGCCGATCGTCCGCGAGGGGTTCAGTGAGGTGCACGGATCCTGGAAGATGACCTGGAGGTCGCGTCCGAGGGTGCGGCGGCGCGAGCTGGTGGGGTGGTCGATGCGTTCGCCGTCGAACGTGATGGTGCCGGAGGCGCGTAGCCGGCGACGCCGATGATCCGCACGACCCGGTCGACCGCGCCGCGCCGCTCAGATTGCACTTGGCCGCGACCTTGCGCAGGGAAGTACCGCGGTACCCCTCGACCGCGAAGATCTCCAGTGCGGCCCGCAGAATCTCGGCCCTCTTCGCCTCGCCCTTCTCATAGGGGCCCCGTTTCGCCATGGCCGCCGCCCTAGCTGTATTGCCCTGTGAGGTTGGGGACGCGGCTGGCGGGTGGTTGGCCCTTCAGTGCGGTGTGTCCGCGGTGGTGATTGTAGGTGTGTAGCCAGCGGGGGAAGGCGTCGCGTCGTTCCTGCTCTGAGTGGTAGGGGCGGGCGTAGGCCCATTCGTCGAGCAGGGTGCGGTTGAGGCGTTCGACCTTGCCGTTGATCTGCGGCCGGTAGGGCGGGTTCGCTTGTGGGTGATCCCGGCCGCTGCCAGGAGGTCGCGCCAGGCGTGTGACTTGTAGCAGGAGCCGTTGTCGGTCAGGACTCGTTCGACGGTGATCCCGTGGGCCGCGTAGAACGTCTGGGCCCGTGGCCCGGTCCAGGTGGGTGAGGCGGGCCAGGCGGTAGCGGGTCAGGACGCGGTGGACAGTGGAGGGCGCCAGCCCGAGGAGTTGCGCGATGCGGGCCGGTCCCCACCGGCGCAGGACGCGGACCTTGAATGATCCGGCGTTCGGTGCGGGTCGGGGTCCGCCGGGGGCTGGTGTGCGGACGGGAGGAGCGGTCGGTCATGCCTGCCTCGCCGAACCGGCGGTAGCGGTCGGCCCATCGCTGGGCCGTGGTCGGCGAGACCTGAAAGCGTTCGGCGGCCCTCCGCAAGGGCCAGTTGTCCTCGACGACGCAGCGGGCCAGGCGCAGGCGTCCGGTCTCGGTCAGGGGTGCATTACGGTGGGGCACGAGGGCCTTTCGGTCGGTGTAGACGTCGCAATCCACACCGAACCCGGAAGGCCCTCACCCGTTCAAGATCCCTCAGCCGAGATATGGCTCACCCGTCCACAACCTCCTCGGACAGAACAACAGCGCGTGGCACCGACACGGGGCTCGGACAGTGGCCCGGCCGCCGCGATGCGGCGCGGGCGGACCCATCGATTGTTCGTTTTTGGCGGTTGACGTGGGTGACCATCGTTCACATACACGGAGCCCAAACCCCCGAACTGCCGAAACAGAACCGCACAGACCGCCGCGAGCGACTCACTCATGAACGAACCTCCACGCCACAGGAAATCCTGTCTGTTCTTTTCTGGTTGGAAATGTTGACGCCCGTCGTAACGCATGTGACGGTTACGGCACTTGGCCCTGGCCCTGCACGTGCACTGTTCGTCCGACGACGGAAGTGAGAGACATGAGCTCAGGAATACGCCGCCGCAGCCTCCTCACAGCGGCCGCCCTCGCCGGCGCGGCAGGCCCGCTCGCTCTGACCACGACTGCGTCGGCACAGCCGGTCCTCGGCGCCGAGACCCCGTCGGGCGGCGTACTGCCCGCCGAGGACGGCTACGAGCTGTGGCTGCGCTACCGGCAGGTGGCAGAGCCCGATCAGCTCCGGCGGTACCGGGACGCTCTCGGCTCCCTGGTCTGGCAGGGCGGTGGCCCGCTCCAGCGGTCGGCCGTGGACGAGCTGGTCCGCGGACTGTCCGTTCTGCTCGGTACCGAGGTGTCTCCCCGCGCCCATGCCCCGTCGAGCGCGGCGCTCGTGGTGGGCACGCCGAAGAGTTCGGCCCTGATCCGTGAGCTCGTCCCCGCGGCCGAACTGGCGGAGCTGGGTGACGAGGGCTATGTCATCCGCCGGGTCGCGAAGGGCGCCGGCACCCGCGTCGTCGTAGCCGCCCACGCCGACCGCGGTGTGCTCTACGGCGCCTTCCACCTGCTCCGACTCGTACAGACCCGGCAGCCGCTCGAACACGTCGATCTCACCGAACGGCCGGCCGGTCGGCTCCGTGTGGCGGACCACTGGGACAACATCGACGGTTCGATCGAGCGGGGCTACGCGGGCCGGTCCTTCTTCGACTGGGAGAAGCTGCCGCGCCTCGACGACCGGTACACGGACTACGCGCGCGCCCTGGCCTCCCTCGGCATCAACGGTGCCGTGATCAACAACGTCAACACACCCGCGACGTACCTCGCCGAGCCCTTCCTCACCAAGCTGGCCGCCCTCGCCGGCGTGCTGGGCCGCTACGGCGTGGCCCTGTACGTGACGGCGAACTTCGCCGCACCCATCGACCTGGGCGGGCTGGACACCGCCGACCCCATGGACGCGGGCGTACGCGATTGGTGGGCGGCGAAGGCCAAGGAGATATACGGCAGGATCGAAGGCTTCGGCGGCTTCCTGGTGAAGGCCAACTCCGAAGGACGACCGGGCCCGTTGGACTACGGCCGCACCCACGCCGACGGCGCCAACCTCCTCGCGGACGCGCTGAAGCCGTACGGCGGCATCGTGATGTGGCGGGCGTTCGTGCACGACACCGACGCGAAGTGGGACCGGCAGGGGTACGACGATTTCACACCGCTGGACGGGAAGTTCGCCGACAACGCCGTCGTACAGATCAAGAACGGACCGATCGACTTCCAGGTCCGCGAACCCGCGCACCCGCTCTTCGGCTCCCTGCCGCAGACCAACTCGATGATCGAGCTACAGGTGGCCCAGGAGTACACCGGGCACTCCACACACCTGTGCTACCTGGTGCCCCAGTGGAAGGAGGTCCTCGACTTCGACACGCTCAGGGCCGGACCGGGCAGCACCGTGGCCCGGATCGTGACCGGCCGGGTGCACTCCTACTCCCACTCCGGATTCGCCGGCGTGATGAACTTCGGTGACGCCAGGAACTGGACCGGCTCCCACCTCGCCGCCGCCAACACCCACGGCTACGGCCGACTGGCGTGGAACCCGGACCTGTCGGCGGACGAACTCGCCGCCGAGTGGACCCGGATGACGTTCGGGAACGACCCGCACGTCGTCGGTACGGTCTCCGGCCTCCTGCTCGGGTCCTGGCGCACCTACGAGGACTACACCTCGCCGCTGGGAACCGGCTACATCACGCATCCGCCGGACGGCTCCGTCACCGGGCACTTCGATCCAAGTCCGACGACGACCACCCAGTTCCACAAGTCGGACCGCGAGGGCCTCGGCTACGACCGCACCGCCGCGACCGGCGACGGCTACACCGAGCTGTACGCTCCGGCGATCCGCGACGCCTACGAATCGCTGGAGGCCTGCCCGGAGGAACTCCTTCTCTTCCTGCACCACGTGCCTTACACCCACCGGCTGGACAGCGGGAAGACGGTGATCCAGCACATCTACGACACCCACTTCTCCGCCGCCGCGCGGGTCGCGGACATGCGGGAGGCCTGGGACGGTCTGCGTCACCGCGTCGATCACCACCGGCTCTCGGACGTGCACCGCCGGCTGGAGGAGCAGTCGGTCCAGGCGGCACGGTGGCGGGACACCCTGGTCGCGTACTGGTTCGACCTGAGCCGGATCCGCGACGCCCACCGTGGCTGGCTCCAGGCGTCCGTCGCACCCGCCGATACGGCCCTGCTGGGCGGGGAACGCAACGAACTGCCCGTACAGGTGGTCAACGCGACCGGCTCCGGGCTGCGCACGAACGTCGCCCTCGACGTGCCGGACGGCTGGAGTACCGCGCAGGCCACGTGCTACGTGGCCTCGCGTGAGGACGAGACGGTGAAGATGACCGTCATACCTCCGGCCACCCCGGCGCTCGCCACGCTGCACGCGCGCCCCAGGTCGGGATCGGTACAGGTGCTCGACTCGTCGGTGCGCAGCCTCGCCCAGACGGTCGTCGTCCCGCCCGCAGCCCGCTGCGTGCACGCACTGGACGCGGGGCCCACCGGTGCACCGGTGCTGAAGGACTACGCCCGCCTCGCACCCGACAGCCTCTGGCACGAGGGCTCGGACTTCGGCTGGGTGGGCAACACCCCCGACGCCACCGACACCGGACTGTTCGACGTCGTCCGCCGCGACTACGTACGGGACAGCGCACCGGCCGTGCTGCGGTTGAGGCTGCCCGCCGGACGCTGCACGGCGCATCTGCTCACCGGTGACCCCAACACCTTCAACAGGCCACTGATCGTCCGCGTGGACGGAGCGGAGAAAACCCGCAGCGAACAACTCGACGGCCGGGAGTTCGCCTGGCTCCGTGTCCCGTTGGACGGCGGCCCCTCCGGACGGGAGGTCGATGTCGAGCTGTCCGCGAACGAGGACCAGACCTGGCATCTGAGCGCCTGCGTCGTCCTGGCGGACGAGTCCTCGTAGGGGGCGGGGCAGCGCGGTCTTCAGCCAATTCCACTGCTCCAGTGCGTACTTGCACTCCCCCGCGCGCTACCGTGAGAAGCGGCGTGCATACCTGGAGGCTAGACGCGTGCTCGACGACGTGGTGGGCCCGGATCGACGACTGGGGCGCGCGCTGAAGTGGCGCCGTCCGCCCACCGGGCAGGTGGGACCTTCAAGGAGCGCCCCAGGGCTTTCGTCCCGATCAGGGCTTCAGAGCTTCTCGGTCAGCAGCCCGTGAACCGTCGCGATGAACGGGTCGGTCCTGTGCACCCGCCGGGTGCACATGGCTGCCAGGGCGGTACCCGTGTCCGGGCGGAAGCCGAGGAACATCTGCTGCCCGAGCGTGGCCCCCGCGTGGAAGCAGACCGGCCCGCTCGGTGACGGGTGGCGGAACCAGGTCAGCGTGTGCGTGTGGGCGTGTCGCAGGCCGCGCCGCAGCAGCGGGCGCCGTACCTCCGCGAACGCGGCGGCCAGTGGGTGCGTGGGCGCGGCGGCTGCCGGAAGGTGCGCCTCCAGGAACGTGAGCAGGTCCGGTGGCGTCGCACGGACCGCCCCGGCTGCGGTGAAGCCGCCGGTGTCCAGCGCGGGCAGCGGCCTTCCGTCGCGTCGGTGCCCCACGGCGTCGCCGACCGCCGGGCCGGGGCTCAGCCTCGTCCCGTCCAGTCCGAGCGGGCCCAGGACCTCCTGCTGGAGCAGCGCCTCCCAGGGTGTTCCGGTGGCGGCTGCCAGGGTGTGTCCGAGTACGGAGACCGCGAAGTTCGAGTAGTGCCATCGGGTGCCCGGCCGGTGGCGTGGGCGGGCGCGGAGGAACGCCCGGACGATCCGGTCGGCGGGGTAGCGGCTGTAGGGGGCGGTGGCCCAACGGGGCAGCGCCTGCGGGTAGAAGTCGGCCGGCAGGGAGGGAAGGCCCGAGGTGTGGGTGATCAGATGGCGCAGGGTGATGGCGCGTACGGCGGGATGCACCGGGTGGCCGGGGGCGAGCAGTTGCGCCGCCGAGTCCTCGTACCGCAGGCGTCCCGCCGCGACGAGCGCGGCCAGCAGCAGCCCGGTGAAGGGCTTGGACGCCGAACCGAGTTCGTAGCGGAGTCCGCCGCGGGGTACGTCGAGTAGCGGCACGTCCCCGCCGAACCGGAAGGTCCGGTGGCCCCGGTGGCTGAGGGCGATCACGAGGCCGGGCGCGTCGATGGTCCGGGCCGCGTCGGCCAGCAGCCCGGCCCTCTCGTCGTCGTCCTGGGACGGACGTCCGGCGGCGGCCCGGCGCGCCTCCTGCGGCGCGGTCACGCGGGGGCCGGGGCGGCGAGGTCCGACAGGGCACGGGACAGGGACAGCGCCGAGGCGAACGCCGCGACGAGTGTGGGGTGGTAGACGAGGTCGAAGACCGACTCCTCGTCACCCTCCGGCATGGCGCCCATCACCGGCATCGCTCCGTCCGGCTGCTGGGCCCCGGCGAATCCATCCCAGGCGGCGGGATCCAGGGTCGGCTCCGGCAGGCAGGCGTCGACCACGAGCAGTTCGCCCAGCAGGTCCCAGCGGCCCAGGTCGAGCCAGTCGTCGAGCCACACCGGCAGCCAGAGGGCCAGGTAGTCCGCCACGTCCTCGGGCAGTCCGGCCGGATTCGCGCCCCAGTCGGTGAGGTGGAAGACCGTGTGGGTGATGTCGTAACCGATGTTGCCCTCGACGGTCCACGGTTCGGGCCGCCGGGACAGCCAGGTGCGCCGGTACGCCTCGTCGACCGGCATGCTCGGCTGCACTCCGAAGCGGCGCTCCATGGCGCTGAGGCCCAGCCGGCGCACCGGGACGACTTCCAGCGCGCCCCAGCTGGTCAGGCGGTGGTTGAGCCGGACGGCGGTCTCCAGCGACGGCTCCCGGAACCCCAGTTCCCGGAACGGTACGTAGACCTCCATCGGAACGGGGCAGAGCGGTTCGCGCCGCTGGCCGTCGAGCAACCGGCTGCCGGAGCCGAGCAGTTCGTGCCAGGCGTGGTCGAGGAGCTTGCGCGCCAGGTCGGCCTGCCGGGAGCCGGCGACCCCCTCCCGGAAGATGACCTTGCTGATGAGCGCCAGTTCGCCGAGGGGCTTGAACCGGTCCAGGAGACCCACTTCGGGGGGCGGGTCGTCGTCCAGGCGGAAGCCCGCCCGGTGGTCGTACAGCCAGCCCAGCGCCCGCGCGCCCACGTCATGGATCTGCTGGATGCCGCTCATGCGGCAGCTCCCTTCGTGCGACTGGTGCGGGACATGGGGCCGGTGCGGCTCATACGGCGGCTCCGGTGTCCACTGCCGAGGTGTCCGCCCGGTGGGCGGTGAGGCTCTTGAGGGACAGCGCGGCGGCGAAGGCGATGACCAGGGTGGAGTGGTAGCAGGCGAGGAACGGATACGGGTCCGGGCCCGCGTCGTCCGGCGGGGCGGTTCGCGACGGGGCGTCGGCCCCGGACGTCTCCGCCCCGGCAGCCGGAGGGCCCGTCTCGGGTACCGCGCCGCTCGGAGCCTGCGCGGCGGCGAGGGCGGGCCAGACCGCGTCGAACAGGTCCACCGGCGGCGGCCCCGGCAGGGCCGCCGCGACCGCGAGCAGCTCACCGGTCAGATCCCACTGCAGGCTCTCCAGACAGCCGTCGGCCCAAGGCGGCAGCCAGGCCCGCAGATAGACGTCGATGTCGGCGGGCATGCGCTCGGGAAAGCGGCACCAGTCCGTGATGTGGAAGACGGTGTGGGTCAGCGCGTAGCCGGAGGGGCCCTCGAACATCCACGGTTCGGACAGCCCGCCGAGCCATGTACGCCCGAGGACCGCGTCCGCGTCGGCGTGCGGGGCGGCGCCGACCCGCCGCTCCGAGTTGATCAGCCCGAGCTCCCGGTTGGCCTGCTGCTCGGTGTGGGCCCAGCCTCGGGTCGCCGAGAGGGTCCCGGCCAGGCGCTCGAAGCCCTCGTTGCGCAGGCCGTATCCGGCGAAGGCGGCGTAGATCTCGTACGGGTACGCGGCGAAGGGTTCGCCGCGCAGCAGCTCCAGCAGCAGTTCACCGGCGTGCACCTGTTCCCAGGCGAACGTGATGAGGTCCCCGGCAGTCCCGTGCTCCGGGGTGCCAGGGGCGGTGCTGCGGCGGATCGTGGTGCAGAGCTGGGCCAGCTCGCCGAGGGGTTTGAGCGTGGCGTTGACCTGGATGTGCGGCTCCAGGACGTCCGGGGGAAGCACGAAGCCCGAGCGGTGGGCGTCGGCCCAGCCGAGCGCCCGCCGCAGTACGCCGGGCAGGACGGACAGCGCCGCGCCCGCCGTACCGCCGGGAGCGGTGGCCACCGATGACGTCACCGCGCCCGCCCCTCGGCCATCAGCCGGGCCGCCCGTACGTGCAACGCGACTCGGGGATCCGTGCCGCCCATCAGCTCGACGAATTCGAGTCCACGCTCCAGGCCCAGGCTGTCGGGCCGGCCGTCCAGTGCGGCCAGCCAGCGGCCGACGCCCGCGGCCTGGAGCCAGTTGCGCCGCCGCACCGCGCGCACGAACCCGCGGGACAGGTCCACGACCCGGTGGGCGGCGGCCCGGTGCACGGCCGACGAGGCGGCCGGGACGGCGAGCGGGGCCAGCACGGAGAGCTGATGGGTGAAGGCCTGCCAGGGGGCCCCTTCGAGCCATGCCGCATCCGGCTCGCCGGTGCCGGGTCCGGTGGCCTGCGGCTGACCGGGGGCGGTGGTGACCGGCGCCGTCCGGTGCAGGGCGAACATCATGCCCCAGTGGCTCCAGGCCGTGGCGTCCGATGCGTCGGGCCGGGGCGGGAAGTCCCGTACGGCACGGTGGAGCACGGCGATGTCGCCGGGGTGCGGATTGTGTCCGTGCAGCACGCTGGGCAGCAGCAGATCGGCTCCGATGACGCGTACCGCGGCGATTCCTGTCCGGTTGTCCTCGTCGATTCCGGCCGCGCCGCAAACCGTGGCGAGGTGGTCCCCGCTCCGAAGAGCGAGGACCACCTCTGTTGCCAGGTCATGCACGGCACCCGCGAGGGGGGACGAAGCATGTGACTGGTCCATGTGCTGCCGACTAGCCCTTCTTCGGGCGCGGGGTCGGCGGCGAGAGCAGCAGTGCGGAGCCGCCTCCGAGGAGAGCGAGGTACGCGCACTCGCGGGAGTCGCGGTAGAAGCCTTCGGCCTCGCCCGGGTTGAGCGCCGCGTCGAGGTCGAGCTCGATGTCGGTAGCAGTGGATTCCGTGGTGGTGTACATGGGTGTTGCCCCGTCCTGTGGGAAGTGGGGGTTTCCGTACGTTTCGAGTGAAATACACGAAATGTAAGGCCGCAAATCAGACAGGCCGACGGGCGGACCGCCAAGGGAATTTCGCCATTCAATTGAATGGCGAATTCGCCTACCCCCCAACAGGGGTCTGACCTCCTAAAACGCATTTTCCGCTCACCCGAACGGCGAGTGGTGCGCGGGGCGCATTCAGGATCTCCGGGCGTGCATCCGCCCATCCTGACCGCTTGGCTGTCGCCGCGTCAGACTTCCCCCGGCCGAGGCGTACCGCCCCGCCCGGTACGTGCACAGCGAGGCGAGCGGTCGGAATCCGGTGCCGCCGGGGTCAGCCCGACTTCGGGGGCTTCTGCGTGTCGAAGGCGAAGAGGGTGTTCTCGTCGGCGGCCGCGACCAGCGCACGCCCCACAACGGTCACGCGTGGGCTCGCACCCTCCTCGCCCGTCAGACCATCGACCTGCGGGTCCGTGGTCCACAGGGTTTTGCCGTCGTGCGGCGACAGCGCGACCACCCGGCCGGTGGCCGAGCTGAAATACAGTGCCTCGGCTCCCGCCGCGGGGCCCGACGCGCCCTCGACGGCTGTCTGCCGCGACCACTTGCTCCGGCCGGTCGCGGGGTCGAGCGCGGTGACGAGACCGGTCCGCCCACTCACGTAGACAATGCCGTCGGCCATACCCGGCGTCCCCGCGTACGTCCTGGACAGCCGGGAGTACGTGACCTTCCGCGAGGAGGGGTCGAACCGCGCCACCCCGTCGTAACCGGTCATCGCCGGCCCGTCCCGGTGCTCCTGGAGGAGCACGAGCTCACCGTTGGCGACGCCCATCGGCACGGCGGGGCCGTCGACCGCGACGGGCCTGCCCAGTCGCCCGGAGGTGCGGTCGACCTCGTACAGGGTGGGATGGCGCACCTCCGAGGCGTCGACCTCGGCGTTCGTCGCGCACATCGCGAAGAGCTGTGAGCCCACCGGGACGGGCGCGCACTGTGTGCCCGCGGGGAACGACGTCGTCCAGGCGACCTCGCCGCTGTGTGCGGCCCGGGCCTCGAAGCGGGAGTTGGAGGCGTCGACCGTCACGACGACGGAGCCGACCACCAAGGCGTCCTGCGACCGGCCCGTGACGGCGGTGGACTGTGCGCCGGAGGGCGCGGACCAGAGCTCCCGGCCCTTGTCCGCGTCGATGGCCACCACCTCATCGGCGGAGCCCTGAGGGGCGTCCTCGGCGGCGAATCGGTAACCGAGCACCGTGTCGTCGGTCGCACCCACCAGGTGCCTGCCCTGAACGGGGACGCCCGGACTCTTCGTCGTCCACACCCGCGAGCCGTCGGAGACCCTGATGCGCGTCGCGACGACCCCGCCGCCACCGCAGAAGAGCGCGTCGCCGCGCGCCAGGCAACGCAGTTCATCGGGAATGTCCTCGCGCCCGCCCGGCACGGACTTGTGCCACGGCCCGAAGCCGTCCGGAAGCGCGACGCCCGGCGCCGCGACACTGCCGACCGGGTCGCCGCCGTCGTTCCCCCCGAAGCCGTCGGACGTCATCGCGGCGACCCCGCCACCGATCGCCGCCACGGCCACCCCGGCCGCGAGCACGGGACGCCATCGACGGCGCAGGCGGCGGCCGATGGCGGTCCCGGTGCTCCCCGTATCGGGACCGGTCGCAGCGGCGGCCGGCGACGGAGTGGCGCGCGTCATCAGATGATGCTCGGTGTTCATGTCGCGGGTGCGGCCCGCGCCGGCTCCGTCCGGGGCCGGCCCGCCGAGGTCGGCCGACAGGTCCCGCAACCGTATGAGGAGTTCGTCAGCCGACGGACGCCCCTCGGGTTCCTTGTCCAGGCAGGACTCGACGACCGCACGCAGGGCCAGCGGCACGGCACCCAGCGACGGCTCGTCGTGCACCACCTGATACGCCGTGACGTACGGGCTGTCCGCGTCGAAGGGGCCGTGCCCGGTCGCCGCGTACACCAGCAGCGTTCCCAGCGAGAAGACATCGGACCGCGGACCCACACCACGCGGTGCCTGCAACTGTTCCGGCGACATGAAGGGCGGTGTACCGATGACCCGTCCCGTCATCGTCAGGGTCTGCTGGTCCAGGGCCCGCGAAATACCGAAGTCGATGACGCGCGGGCCCTCGGGCGAGAGCACGACGTTGGAGGGCTTCAGGTCGCGGTGGACGACCCCGACCCGGTGGATGTCGCGCAGCGCCTCCGCCAGCCCGATGGCGAGCCTGCGCAGTTCCGCTCCGGTCACCGGGCCGTGCGCGGTGATGCGCTGGGCGAGCGTCTGCCCCTCGATATAGGCCGTCGCCATCCACGGTTGCTCGGCCTCCGGGGCGGCGTCCACCACTGCCGCGGTGAACGCGCCGCTCACACGCCTCGCCGCCGCCACCTCCTGCCGGAAGCGGATGCGGAACTCGTCGTCCGCGGCGAACTGCTGGTGGATCAGCTTGACCGCGACAGGTCGCCCCGAACTCGTACGGGCCAGGAAGACCGTGCCCATGCCACCCGAGCCGAGCCGCGCCTCAAGCGGATAGCCGCCGATCTCGGCTGGGTCACCTGCACGGAGCGACACTCTTCCCGACCTCCCGTCCCCCGTGCGCCTCTGCCGCCACGGGCCTGCGTACCTGTCATGCCACAAACTATCCGCAGGGCAGTACGGCAGAGCAATGCGGGTGCCGCCGAAGTGCCTCAGGAGCGGTCCTGCGCGTCCCGCTCCCCCTCCTCGGCGCCGCCGGTGAAGAAGTCGATGAAACTGCTCGGCGCGTTGTCGCCGAGACAGATGTCGATGATCTCGCGGGCGTCCTCGTAGAAACGGGCGCTGCGCGGGAACATGTCCCGCTCGTAGGCCGCGAGGGCCGCTTCGGTGTCCTCGGAGTGGGCCGCGATGGCCACACCGAGTTCGGCGCCGTCCAGCATCGCGAGGTTGGCGCCGTCACCGGAGGGCGGCATGAGGTGCGCGGCGTCGCCGATGAGGGTCACTCCGGGAACGCGGTCCCAGCGGTGCCCGTCGGGGAGGGTGTGGATCATGCGGGCGACGGGGGCGGTCTCGCCTTCCGTGATCAGGGCGGTGAGCTCGGGGGCCCAGCCCTCGAACTCGGCGGCGATCCGGCTGCCGGCTGCCGCCGGGTCCGTGAAGTCGATGTCGGCGATCCACTCGGCGGAGCGGTTCAGCTCGACGTAGGTGTGCAGCACGTTCCCCGCTTCGCGGTGGGCGACGATGCCCTTGCCGGGTGCGAGCGCGTACATGGCGCCCGGCCCGACCGCGGCGGCGGTGGCGGCATGGCGCTCGTCGACGTCGTGGAGGTAGGTCTCGACGAAGGTCGTGCCGATGTAGGCGGGCTCGGCGTCCGAGAGCAGCGGGCGGACCTTGGACCAGGCACCGTCGGCCCCGACGAGGAGGTCACTGGTGGCCGTCGTGCCGTCATTGAAGGTCACTTCGTGGCGGCCGCGACCGAGCGGGCGGACACCTGAGACCTTGCGGCCCCACTGGACCGTCCCCTCCGGCAGCGAGTCGAGCAGGATCTGGCGCAGATCGCCGCGCAGGACCTCCGGGCGGGTCATCGAGCCGTCGCCCGGAACATCGAGGAGCAGCTTGCCGTCGCGGCCGAGTACACGGGCCGCGTCGGCGCCCTCGTGGATGATCGCGAGGAACCTGTCGGTGAGGTCGGCTTCCGCGAGGGCCCGCTGCCCGTCCTCCTCGTGGATGTCGAGCTGACCGCCCTGGGTGCGGGCGGCGGCCGAGGGGTCGGACTCGTAGACCGTCGCGGCGATACCGCGGACGTGGAGGACGCGGGCGAGGGTCAGGCCGCCGAGGCCCGCACCGATGATCGTCACCGATGTGCCGGATGCAGTCGATGTGCTGGTTGCGTCGGACGTACTGGTTTTCGTCATGGTGGAACCTTTCGAGACGGCCTGGAACATCGTTCCATAGCTCCATGCTGGAACAACGTTCCAGGCCGTGTCAAACTGGTCCCCATGGCGAACGGATCACCTCAGGCCAATCGGCGCACCGACGCGCTCTCGAAGGAACGCATCGTCGAGGCCGCGATCGAGATGCTTGACGCCGGCGGGGAGAAGGCCCTGACCTTCCGGGCCCTCGGGGCGCGCCTGTCCACCGGGAGCGGGGCGATCTACTGGCACGTCGCCAACAAGGACGAACTGCTCGCGGCGGCCACCGACGACGTCATCGCCCGTGTCGTGACCGACGTGGCCGACGACGCCGAGCCGCGGAAAGCGATCCGGACCATCGCCCTGGGTGTGTTCGACGCGATCGACGCACATCCATGGGTGGGGTCCCAGCTCTCCCGTGCACCGTGGCTGGCGGCGATCCCACGAATATTCGAGGGCTTCGGCAGCCAGCTGGAGGCGCTCGGAGTTTCCGAGGAGTCGCTGTTCGAATCCACCTCCGTGCTCGTGAACCACGTCCTCGGTGTCGCGGGGCAGAACGCCGCGAACGGCCGCCCCGACGCACACGCGGTGGATCGCGGAACCTTCCTCGGCACAGTCGCCGAACAGTGGACACGGCTCGACCCGGAGCGGTTTCCCTTCGTGCACCGGGTGGCCGCGCAGTTGCCCGGGCACGACGACCGCGAGCAGTTCCTCGCCGGTGTCGACATCTTCCTGGCGGGGATCAGGGCTGCCAGGTGAACGTCGCCACCGCACCCGCGGGCAGCGTGTACGCCAGCGAGCGGCCGTCGTCCGTGAGCGAGAACTGCTGGGCGGACGAGCCCGTGTTCACCGCGTACACGACACGCTCGCCGTCCGGGTTCTGGAAGGCGACGTTCTGGATGGCGCCGTCGGAGGTGGAGCCGATGCGGGTCGCGCCCACGTCCACGAACTTCGACAGGTGGCCGAGGGTGTAGTACTCGGCGTTGGGTGTGAAGCCGTCGCCCGCGATCTCGACCACGCCGTTGCAGCTGGTCGAGCAGTTGCCCTGGTGGGGGCCGCCATTCGGGTCGAGTGCGAGGTTCCAGTCGATGACTGTCTCGCCCCCGGCTCGCATGTTCCGTACGACCAGGTTCTCGGCGTGCCAACCGAGGGTGTCCTTGAAGGTGTCGCCGGCGTTCGCGGAGTCGGTGCCGGAGCATTCGGTGAAGAAGACGCGCTTGCCCGCGTCGCGGATCTGCTGCTCGGCCTCGGGGGTGCCTCCGTAGCAGTGGAAGGCGGCACCGATCAGCCGGGACATGCCGGACGTCTTGCTGAAGACGTCGAGCGGGTACTCGGGGTGGTCCCAGTTGTGGTCGTACGCCAGGAGGCTGGTGTCCAGACCGTTGTCAGTGAGGGTCTTGTCCAGGACCTGGAGGAAGTCCGCCTGTTCGGAGGAGGTCATCGCCATGGAGGGGTAGCTCGCTTCGAACTGCGGCTCGTTCTGGACGGTGAGATCGGCGAGCTCGATTCCCTCGGCCCCGTACGCCTCGATCGCCCTGACCAGGTAGTCGGCGTAGTCCTGGTAGTGGGCAGGCTCGAGCTTCCCTCCCTTGAGGTCCTTGCTGGTCTTCATCCAGGCCGGGGCCGACCAGGGAGTTCCCATGAATCGGATCGAGGAGTTGACCGCCTGGGCCTGCTTGATGACCGGGATGGTCTCCTTGCGGTCCCGGTCGATGGAGAACGATCCCTGGACGTCCTCGTACGTCGTGAAGCCGTCGTCGGCGTTGAAGTCGCTGCTGCCGAGGGGCTGGCGCAGGTAGTTCAGGCCGATGCCGTCCCCGTTCCGGGAGAAGAGCGAGGTGAGCAGTGAGGCCCTTGTGCCGGCCGGGAGCTGCTGGATCAGGTGGGCCGAGGCCTCGGTCACGGACGCGCCCGCGCCGGTGAACTTCTGACCCGTGGCGGACGGGTCGATCCTGATGTCCGTGGACTGCGGGTCGCTCGTGAAGGGGACGCTTCCGGCGTCCTTCAGCTTGCTTTCGCCGTCGGGTGTGGTGATCCACACCTGGGCGGCGTCCGCGGCGGCCCGGCCGGGAGAGGTGCCGTGGGCGACGCCTGTGCAGATGAGGGCGAGGGCGGCCGCGGTGACGGTCGTCTTCGCAGCCCGCGTCCGGGCACGGGTACGTGTGTGTGCTCTCATGTTGCGGCTCCTTCGATCGCGGTGGGGCACGACAGGGTCCGCCCGTCACTCTTCGACGGAAGACCCAAATCCCGTACGAAAAACGGAAGTTCAAAACACTCACGGCCGCCCCGCCGTCCTGCGCAGGCAGCACCGGGGGAAGTCATGGGCGGCATGTAAGCACGCTTACTAAGTGCTTAGTAAGTGGTCGTGCGAAACTTCTTTCCCAGCGCCGGGACCCGGCCTAGACTCCGCCTGGTGAGGACGGACAAGGCGGCGACGACCGCCCACAGAACAGGTGGACGCGCCGGCGGCGGACGCAGTCCCGCCGCCCAGGAGCGCCACGACGAGATCCTCGAAATCGCCATGGAGACTTTCGCGGCCCGCGGTTACGGCAAGGCGTCACTGGCCGAGATAGCCGAACGGGCAGGCCTGACCCAGGCCGGCGTACTGCACTACTTCCGCTCGAAGGCCAACCTGCTGACCGAGGTCCTCGACCTGCGTGACGCCGGCGACATCGCCGACCTCGGCCCCTCGCGCCCGCGCGGTCTGGCCTTTCTTCAGCACCTGGTGGACACCGCGCACCGCAACGCCGAGCGCGAGGGAATCGTCCGTCTCTACGCGGTCCTCTCGGCCGAGAGCGTCACCGAGGACCACCCCGCCCAGTCGTATTTCCGCAACCGCTACACGGGCCTGCGCGCCTTCGTGGCCGAAGCCCTCACGGAGGCGTGCGCACTGGGCGAGGTGCGCCAGGACGTGGATGTCGCGGGGGCCGCGAACGCGATCGTCGCCGTGATGGACGGCCTGCAGGTGCAGTGGCTGCTGGATCCGGGGGCGGTGGACATGGCGGCATCGACGAGATGCGTGATCGAGGCGTTGGTGGAGAACCTTCGCGGCCGGTGACATCGGCATGGCTTCGACGTGTCACGGACGGCTCGTGACGTCACGGAGCCATGACGTGTCACCGCATCATGGAGTACACACGTGCCATGAGGCAGGCACCCGCCATGGCGTACACACGCGGCATGGATCACACATGCGCCATGGGCTGCACACGTGGCATGAAGTGCAACGTATCGCCGTCGCTCATCGGCTTCTGTGGTGCCGACCGGGCCCCCGCTCCACCGGCGACGCCTGTCGTGCCTCCGTCCCGCTCAGCCCAGGTCGGACATGTCGAGCACGAAGCGGTAGCGGACATCGTTACGGCCAAGACGGTCAAGTGCCTCGTTCACCCTTGCCGAGGGGAGCAGTTCGATCTCGGCCGTGATGCCGTGCTCGGCGCAGAACTCCAGCATGGCGGCGGTCGCCGGCCTGCCGCCGCTGCCTGCGGAGCTGAGCTTCTTGCGTCCCACGAGCAGATCGAGGACTTCCACGGTGACGGAGCCGAGGTACCCGAGCTGGCTGAGCGTCCCCTCCATCGCGACCAGGCCCAGATACGGGCCGAGATCGTGCGGGGAGGAGATGGTGTCGATGACGACGTCGAAGCTGTCGCGTGCGTCAGCCATCTGCTGCGGGTCCGTGGACACGACGAGACTCCGAGCGCCGAGACGACGGGCGTCGTCGGCCTTGTCCGGTGAGCGGCTGATCACCGAGGTGTCGGCGCCGAGCGCGACGGCGACCTTGACCGCGAGATGCCCCAGGCCGCCCAGCCCCGCCACGGCGACACGGCTTCCCGGCCCCACGCCGAGCGTCTGCAACGGTTCCCAGACAGTGATACCCGCGCAGAGCAGAGGAGCGGCGGCGGCCGGATCCAGACCGGCGGGAAGCGGATAGGCGAAACCTTCACGGACGACGTACTCGCGGGAGTAGCCCCCCAGGGTCGTCGATCCGTCCTGCCGGTCGGTGCCGTTGTAGGTCGTGGTCGGGAAGGCACGGCAGAAGTTCTCCTGGCCGGCCCTGCACATGGCGCATTCACCGCACGAATCGACGATGTTGCCCACCCCGACCGGGTCGCCCACGGCGAACTGGGTGACCGCGGATCCGGTCTCGGTCACCACGCCGGTGAACTCGTGCCCGGGCACCAGGGGCTGTTTGCCGTCCCGAGCACCGATGGCGTGCAGATCGGTGTGGCAGACGCCGCAGTAGTCCACCCGGACCGCCAGATCGTCGGGCCGCAGGTCACGCCGTTCCAACGCTGTCCGCCGAAGTGTCGTCGACGGACCTTCGACCTGCCAGCCAACTGTGTTCCTCACGATACTTCTCCCTTTAGACAGACTGGTTTGTTTGTTTGAGAGTAGGACCCTCCGGCCCGCAAGGCAAACCAACTGTTCTGTTCAGTATCGTGGGGGCATGACTGAGCAACCCCTGACCTCGCGCGGAGCCGCCACTTACCAGCGCATCCTCGATGTGGCGATCCAGGAGTTCGCCGAGCACGGGATCGCCGGAGCGCGTGTCGAGCGGATCGTGGCCGCGGCACGCACCAACAAGGCTCAGCTCTACTCCTACTTCGGCAGCAAGGAAGGGCTCTTCGACGCCATCTTCTTCGGCTCGCTGGAGCGGATCGTGAACGCAGTCCCGATCGACGCCACCGACCTCGCGGAATGGGCCGTGCGCCTGTACGACGAGTACCTGTGCCGCCCCGCCCTCATCCGGCTGGCGACCTGGGCGCGTCTGGAGCGCCGCCCGGCCGGTCATCTGGTCGACCACCCCGACCGCCTCAACGATCACAAACTGCGCGCCATCGCCGAGGCCCAGGCCGCCGGCCTCGTGCGCCAGGGAGATCCCTTCGACGTCATGGCCGTGGTGATCGCCATGTCCATGGCCTGGTCGCCGGTCAGCAACGTGTACGCGGCGACCGCGCAGGAACCCCCGGAAGTGCACGAACGACGTCGTGCACTGCTCCGGGAGAGTGTCCGCCGCGCCATGACAGCCGACCGGTAGAACACCGCGGCACCCCCACGGCACCCGCCTCCTCGGCCTTGCCGGCCGGCGAGGCGGGTGCCGGACAGGTCATCGGAACGCGGTGACGTTCAGGCGCGGCCGGGCATCACCCGCCGCGTCGGCCGGCAAGGCCGAGGAAAACCGGCTCACCTGTGTTCGGCGTCGTACCGGTACGGGCCGAGGTACATGAAGAGGCCGGCGCAGATCACGCACACGACGGCCAGTGTGAGCATGGCCGGGGTGTAGGAGCCATAAGCCTCCCGGCTCGCGCTGACGGCGGACGAGGCGATCGCCCCGCCGATCTGGAACGCCGAGAACGCGATGCCGTAGATCTTGCCGTAGGCCATACGTCCGAAGTGCCGGGGGACGAGGTAGCTGAGGACGTCGAACTCCGAGCCGATCAGCAACCCGGCCAGCGCCGCAGCGATGAGCCCCGTCACCACGTTCGGTCCCGCCGCGAACAGGAGCACCGAGACGAGACCACCGGCCGGAACGCGGCGGCCACGTCCGGGAGATCATCGACGAGGCGGTGGCCGCCGGACGTGTCATCTGTGAGCTGGATCCCGTCAAGGCGGCGGCCCGCGACGCCGAGATGAGGAGGCGGTCGCGCGATCCGCTCGCCGATACCCGGCAGCCTCCGCACCCTCGGCTGGGCGAGCCGTCGTTGACGATGGCGGGGACAGGGTCCGAGGGCCGGCTGGCGCCGCAGGGGCGGGTCAGGTCGGGCCGGCGGGAAGGGCTGTTCGACGATGTGGTCGGCAAGGGCTGGCAGCTGATCAGTCGTGCCGGCAGTCCCGTCGAGTGCCTGGACGAGGCGGACCTGTCCTGGTTCCGGCAGATCGGGGGTGTGGTCGCCGACGTGTCGGGGCGGGGAGCCGTCGAGGACGTCGACGGCGTCTACGAACGATGGTTCGCCGACCACGCGTGCGAAGCGTTCCTCGCGCGGCCGGACTTCTACGTGTTCGCGGCCGGCGAGCACGCGGGCATCCCCGAATTTGTCGCTCAGCTGCGCCGGACGCTTCAGCCCGCCGTGGGGCGGCCCCGCCGGCCCGGCTCCCCCACCGCCCGCCATGCGGGCGGGAACCAGTGAGCCGGTCAGCGACCGGACCTGCGCAATGCTGTTCCTCACCCTCACCCTCGCCCTCGGCCCCTGCCCGTCCCGGCCGGACGGAGCCCGCACGGCCGACTGCGCACCAGATCCTGACCAACCGATGAAGAAGGGCACGACGACATGGCGGGGACCCGACATTCACACCACGGCGACGAGCTTCCCGAGGCGCATCTGCCTCGGCCGGGCGGCTCTTTCGACGCGACCGCGGTCACCTTCGCGGCGATGGGCCTGTTCGACGCGCTGACCGCCGGACAACGCACCAAGGTGCTGCTGCCCTCGACGGATCCGGGCCGGACGCACTGGAACTTCCTTCCCGAGTCGGGCCGCCACGGCCTCGCACTCGGCGAGCTCGACCGTCACCAGGAAGTACTGGCGCACCGGCTCATCGCCGAGTCGATGTCGATTCCGGCGTACGCGCGCGTCATCCAGGTGATGGCCAACGAGCATGTGCTGCGCGAGCTCAATCTCCCCGTGTTCGGTCACATCGCCGCCACGTTCCGCGATGCCCGCGGCTACTTCCTCACCTTCTTCGGCCAGCCGCAGCCGGACACCACCTGGGGCTGGCGTCTGGTCGGTCACCACCTGTCGGTCAACCTCACGGTCGTCGACGGCGACCTGGTCAACGCCACCCCGTTCCTGCTCGGCGCCGAGCCCGCCCGCTTCGGGCCGTTCCGGATCCTCGGCGAGGAGGAGGACGCCGGCTTCGCCTTGCTGGACGGTCTCACCCACGCGCAGCGGGAAGAGGCGATCATCCACTCCAAGCCGCCGGCGGACTTCGTCACCCGCACCGTGGAGACCATCGGTGAAGTCGAGTACCCCGCCTACCACGGGGTCGGCCGTCGCGACGCGATGATCACCGACGCCGATCGCAAGGCTCTCGCCTATTTCCGTGCGCATCCTCGCGGAATCCGCGTCGGCGATCTCTCGACTGCGCAGCGCACCCACTTCGACGACCTGCTCGCCCTGTTCACCGAGCGCGCCCGTCCCGGCCTGGTCGGCTTCGAGATGGATCGCATCGCGGCCGCCGGCGGCGTCGAGGAGTTGCGCTTCGCCTGGGCCGGCGGCACCACCGTCGACCGGCCGCACTACTTCCGCATCCAGGGGCCCGTCACCCTCGTCGAATTCGACAACGCCGAGGACGACGCCAACCACGTGCACAGCGTCTGGCGCGACCCGTCCAACGATTTCGGCGCGGACCTCCTCATGCAGCACCACCTCGCACACGACCACACGGGCTCTTCCGAGGGCACCGTCGACGGGTGAGACGGCAGCTGCGCAGCGGCCCGGTCAAGGTTCACCGGGTGTCGGCGGCGGTGCGGTCGGCAGCAGACAGTCCCCAGGTCGAACACACGTACCTGAGGAGCAGAAAGGGATACAGATGAGAATCATAGGCGTCAAGCGACTCCACGACAGCTGCGGCGTGGAGGTCGCAGCGCTGGTCGAGGACCGGAAGCAAGTCATCGTCATCGCCTCACTCACAGATTTCTGGGCCGATCCGACGGGGCATCTCGCACAACCGCCCACCGGGCCCACTCTTGCCCTCAGCGCTGTGGAACCGGTCCCCCCGGTGCTGCCTGACGCTCGCGTCTTCTGTATCGGACTCAACTACTCGGAGCACGCCGCGGAGGGCAGCTTCCGCGATCAGGAACTCCCTCCCTATCCCACCCTCTTCGCGCGGTGGACCCAGTCCCTGTCCGTGGACGGGGCCGAGGTCCCGGTCCCCTCCAACGAGGCGGGACTCGACTGGGAGGGCGAGGTCGTCGCCTGGGTCGGGACCCCGCTCGTCGATGCCACCGCCGAGGAGGCCGTGCAAGCGGTCGTCGGATACTCCACGTTCAACGACCTGACCGCCCGCAAGGCCCAGAAGCTGACCTCCCAGTGGTCCCTGGGGAAGAACGGGGACCGGTCCGGCCCGATCGGCCCGTTGGTTCCGGCGGCGGAGGTCGGTGACCTCAAGGACGGCTTGCGGCTGCGGACACGGGTCAACGGCGAGACCGTTCAGGACGCCAGGACCGATCAGATGATCTACGGGGTCGGGGAGACGCTCTCCCTGATCTCGCACACGTTGTCCCTTCGCCCGGGGGATCTGCTCGCCACGGGCACACCGTCGGGTGTGGGCTACGCCCGTACGCCTCCGCAGTTGCTGCAGCCGGGAGACACCGTCGAAGTCGAGGTGGAGCGCCTCGGCGTACTGCGCAATGTCGTGGTCGGTAACCACTGCCGGGCGGCGAACAGGGTCTCCTGACCCTGCGGGGCGGTCCGGCCGGGCGCACGAGGCGGCCGACGGCGGGGGCCCTTCCGGAACGCACCGGCGGAGCTCCGCCGGACGCCCCGCGCAGCCCGCCGGGACGGCCCCCGCCCGCGCCGCTCCCGGCCTCGGCGGACGGCTCGTGCGCAAGCGCCTGACTCCCCTTCTCCGCCTCCGGCCCCCGCGTCCTGCTTCAGCCGCGCTTGACCAGGGCGCGGGCGGACTCGGCGATGTGGGAACGGGAGATGCCGGCGGCGTCGAGGAGTTCGTCCGTGGTGCCCGACCCCGGCAGGCCGGTGACGGCGAGGTGGGCGAAGCGCGGGTGAGTACCGGACGTCGCGAGGGCCGAGAGGACCGCTTCGCCGATGCCGCCCTCCGGATGGTGGTCCTCGGCGACGACCAGAGCGCCCGTGTCCGAGGCCGCGCGGACCAGGACATCGGCGTCGACGGGCTTGACCGAGTACAGGTCGATCACACGGGCCGGGATGCCGTCCGCGGCGAGTTCGTCGGCGGCGGCCAGGCACTCGTGCAGGGTGACACCCGCGCCGATCAGGGTGACCCGGTCGTCGTCGCCCCCGCGCAGGGTCTTCGACCCTCCCGGCACGAAGGTCTCGTCCCCGGCGTAGAGAACCGGGTATGCCCCACGTGTGGTGCGCAGGTAGGAGATGCCTTCGATGTCGGCCATGGCGGCCGTCAGAGCCGCCGCCGAGGTCGCGTCGGAGGGGTACAGGACGGTGGATCCGAGGACGGCACGCATCATCGCGAGGTCCTCGACACCCATCTGGGAGGGGCCGTCGGCGCCGATCTCCACACCGCTGTGGGTCCCGCACACGGACATGGTGATCCCGGAGACGGCGGCCATCCGGATGAAATCGTGGGCCCGGGTGAGGAAGGCGGCGAAGGTGGTGGCGTACGGGCGGTAGCCGCGCACGGCCATGCCGACGGCGGTGGCGATCATCTGCTGTTCGGCGATGTAGGTCTGGAAGTACCGCTCCGGATGGGCCTTCTTGAAGTCCTCGGCGTGCGTCGAGTTGCCGACCTCGGCGTCCAGGGCGACCACGTCGGGGCGGGCGCCGAGCGCAGCCAGTGCCTTGCCGAAGGCGACCCGGGTGGCTACTTCGTCTCCGACGTCGTAGCGGGGCAGCTCCACCGGGCCCGCCGCCGCGGCCTGGCGGACGGTGGTCTCGGGCGGCCGGGGACCGCGCACCCTTAGATCGCGGATGCCGCCCAGTTCCGCGACGGCCCGCTCGGCCAGGTCCTCCGGCAGCGGCTTGCCGTGCCAGCCCTCCTGGTCGGCGACCTCGCTGACACCCTTGCCCTTCACGGTCCTGGCGACGATGACGGTGGGTGCCTGCCCGTCGGCGGCGGTGGTCAGGGCCCGGTCGACCTCTTCGAGGTCGTGTCCGTCGACCACGATGGCCCGACAGCCGAATGCCTCGGCACGCCGCGCGTAGGCGGCCGTGTCCCACTGGAGCTCGGTGGGTCCGCTCTGACCGAGCCGGTTGACGTCGACGATTGCGGTGAAGTTGGCGAGTTGGTGCCGCCCCGCCTTGTCGAGCGCCTCCCAGACGGAGCCTTCGCTCATCTCGCTGTCCCCGCAGAGCACCCACACCCGGTAGGGCTGCTTCTCCAGGTCGCGGCCCGCCAGCGCGATGCCGACGCCGTAGGCGATGCCCTGGCCCAGGGAGCCGGTGGCCACATCCACCCAGGGCAGAACCGGGGTGGGGTGGCCCTGGAGGCGCCGGCCGAATCGGCGGTAGGTGGTCATCAGCTCCACGTCGTCGATGACTCCGGCGGCCTTGAACATGGCGTAGAGAAGGGGTGAGGCGTGCCCCTTGGAGAAGATCAGGTGGTCGCCGGCGGGATTGTCCGGCGTCGACCAGTCGTAGTGCAGATGGCGGGCCAGCAGTACGGCCATCAGGTCCGCCGCCGAGAGGCTGGAGGTGGGATGCCCGGATCCCGCGGACGTGCTGGAGCGCACCGAGTCCACTCGGAGTTGCTGGGCGAGCTCGAAGACCTGGGACAGGTCGGTGCCGGAATCCAGTGTGGTCGGTCGGTCGGTCATGGCCTGGCCTTTCGTACGGGGCGGTGGTGCGACTGGAATGGAGTTCCCGGATCCGGGCAATCCATCACATCTCTGATCCGCTTGCCCTCGTTCGGCAGTGGGCCGCAGTCGAGAGCCGCGGCGGGGGCGGCGCAACGGTGTGCGCTCCGCCGGCCTCCCGGCCGGGCCCTCATCACCGGGTTCCCGACAACCGTCCGCCCACACCAGCCGTCCGTGCGCCCCACAGGGCCGGACAGATCCTTTCGTCACCGGACGGCGGCGTGGTCAAGGTCCTCGTTCCACCCGGACTCCGTCGACAGCCCCCATCCACCGCCTCCGCCTGCTGCGACCACCACCCGG
This sequence comes from Streptomyces sp. NPDC127177, assembly GCF_042672475.1. NCBI lineage: Bacteria > Bacillati > Actinomycetota > Actinomycetes > Kitasatosporales > Streptomycetaceae > Streptomyces > Streptomyces sp. NPDC127177. The sequence goes on along the minus strand of NZ_JBHXUW010000009.1, from coordinate 35,261 downwards.
CCTACGCCGACTGGCGGCCCCGGCCCCTTGCCTCGATGCTGTTGCGACGCCGCCCGCACACGACACACCGAGAGGACAGCGATGCCTGTAGGCGATCCCTCCTCGGCGGGAGGCGTGCGCTCCCGCCTGGAACTGCAGGCGATCCAGGAGCTCTTGGCAGCCCAGCGGCGCCGGGTCACGGCGTATTCCGAGCTCTACGGGGCCGGCTCCCCCACCCCCACGCGCTCGGCCCCGGGGCCCGCGGCGCCCGCGCCCGCGCCCTCCGGCCAGGACGTGCTCGACGCCCTTCCGATGGCGGCCCTGCTGCTGACCCCCGTCCTCGGCGAGGACGGCGAACTCCAGGACGTCCTCTACCTGGCAGAGAACTCCGCGGCCCGTGACTACGCGGCCTCCCGGTTCCCCCAGGGTTTCCTGCCCCCGCGGGCCGGCCCGGAGTCGCTGTTCCGACGCTTCCCCTCTCTTGCCCGGACGGCGGTCCCCCGCATGCTCGCCGACGCGTTCGGCCGGGCAACTCCGCAGGGCCCCGAATCGGTGGAGTGGCTCGTGACCACGCGCTCGGGCCCGATGCGGATCAATGACGAGGTCCGTGTCGCACCCTGCGGTGACCACCTCCTGCTCACCTGGGAGCGGGGCAACCGGCTCCGCATGGCAGCCGCCGCCCAGCGGTTGGTGCGCACGTGCTGGGCGGAGTGGAATCTCGGAGACCACGGTGTCGAGTCCTCCCGCGGCTTCCGTCAGGTGCTCGGCCTGGCCGAGGACGCCCCGGCGCCCGGCCTGCTCGATCTGGCCACCGCCGCCACACCGGACAGCCTGCCCGCTCTCTATCAGATGTTGTACGACGTCATCCTGCGCAAGCGCACCACCGAGTGCGAACTGCGCCTTCGCGGCGGCGGCGAGCGTGTGTTCCGCATGGTCGCCGAACCCGTACGCATCGCTCCCGGCAGCCTGGTGTGGGCCTTGCGGGCCGTCCTCGTCAACGTCACCGCGGACCGGCGGCGGCGCGAGGCGGCACAGCGCGCCGAGCGCGAGGCGCGCCGCGAGCACGAGCGCGCCGAAGCCGTCGCGGAAGTCGCCGACGTCCTGCGCGAAGCGGTGCTGCCCCACTTCAAGGACGAGCTGGACGCCTACGGCCTCGAGGCGGCGGCCGTCTACCGCCCCGACGCCCGCGGGGCCGGGGTCGGCGGGGACTGGTACAAGGCCCGCAAGCTGCCCGACGGCCGCCTGCTGATCGCCCTGGGCGACGCCCGCGGGCACGGCCTGGAGGCGGTCACCCTGATGGCCAAGCTGAGGTACGCGCTCGCGGGTCTGGCCTACACCGAGGAATCCGTCGAGCGGCTGACCCAGTGGCTCAACGAGGTGGCCTGCGCCGACGGCAGCGAGTCCACCGCCACCGCGATCATCGCCCGCTACCACCCGGAACGCGCCCTGCTCCGGTGGACCTGCGCCGGGCATCCGCGCCCCGTCCTGCTGCGCGGAGGCCGCGCCGGTCAGCTGCCGATGTCCGAGGACGGCCCGGGACTCCCGCTGGGTGTCCTGCCCGGCACGGTCTACGGAGCCACCGCCACGCCGTTGGAGGTCGGCGACATCGTCCTGATCTACTCGGACGGTCTGACCGAGCGCCGTCCGTCCGACCCCGACGAGGACACGCACCGCTTCCTCGGTGCGGCGGAACACTGTTTCCGCGAAGCCGCCCCCGGCATCGAGCACGCCGGACTCCAGGACTACGTCGAACGACTCGTGGCCCGCCTGGACGGTCCGCACCGCACCGACGACGCGACGCTCCTCGCCCTGCGCCGCATCGGCACGTAGCGGAGGCCGGCTTCGGCGACGTGCCGGTTGCCTGCACCACGCGCGGCGGCATCCCCGTGATCATGGCGCTGGGCGCAGCGGATGGGCGCGGGCCACTGTCCACCGCGTCTTCGGCCCCGGGCGCTGCCGGCCAGGGCGTTCGCGCGGCGGCGTGCCGGACGGTGGCCTCGGCTCGTCCGGGAAGGCCCTACTCCTCGTCCCCGGCGAAGCTCAGCAGGTGGGCGCTCTGCTTCTTCCTCTTCTTGGCCGGCCTCTTCACGACCGGCTCGGAGGAACCCTGCTCGGGCGGGGCGTGTCCGGCGGCCCGCCGCTTGTTGCGTTCGGATGCGGACACGAACGGTACGTACTCCTCCTCTTCCGGCTGCTCGGTGAGGTGCCCGAAGTACTGCTGGAGGTGCTCGGGGACGATGTTCTTCACCCCGCGGTCCCAGTCCTGCTGCTCTGCCCCGTGGGCGGGCCGGGGACCGTACTTGAAGTCCTTCTCGATGAGGTCCTTGCGTGCGGCGAGGTCCATCTCCTTGATGGCCTCCTCGACGCCGAACACCTTCGTGACCGCGCCCGCCGGGATCGTCCCCTTGATGAGCACCTCGCGGTCGGCGGCAGCCATGGAGCCGATCTCCGGCCGTTCCGTCAGGTTCGTCTGCCCGTAGACGGCGGGGTCGGCGAGGTTCACCAGCCTTACGCCGGAGCCGAGTTGGTTCACATCGATCTCGATCACCGGCGCCCAGTGCTTCACACGGCGTGGCTTCGGGAGGAAGTGGTCCATGTTCTCGGCGGGACCGTCCATGAAGTTGTACTTGGCGTAGTTGACGGACCTCGCCTGGTCGGGACTGAAGGAGATGTACTGCGTACCGTAGTTGTCACCGCCCACGTGGTGCCCCACGGTGAACGTCGCGTTGGCGTCGACGGGTTCGATGTCCTTCGCCTCGGGCCACTGCTTGAGCGTCTGATAGAGCCTCGTCACCTCGGCGGGGGACGAGAGCCCCGCGCCCAGGTCTCCGTCGGCCGGGGCCACGACGGTGGAGCGGTCCTCCCTGCGTTTGACCTGCGAGGCGATCCGGATCGCCCGGTACAGTCTGGCCGGGCCGCCGCTCTCCGTGTACTCGGCGACGGTCTGCTCGTACGCCTGGTGCGACTGCGTCGCGCTCTGCTGCCCGTCCTCGGTGGACGTCCGCTGGATCATCCGCGTGGCCGCGGTGTTCCCCGCCGTACGCTGGATCGCGGCCATCGTGCCCGGAGTCATCACCCCCCTGGGGCGTGGGCCGCGCGCCGCCGCGACAGGGCCGGGCGATGCTGTACCACGATCCGCCCTGACCGGTGTGCGGGCGGCCCGACGCTCTTTGACACCTGTGTCGTCGTGGGTGTGCATGCAGACCCTTCCTGGGCGGGAACGCGGTGCGGTCATCCTTGATACCCCCGGACGGCCGGCTGCCGCCAGGTACGGAAGGCCAACGAACCCGGCCCGAACGGGCAGACCTCGCTGCACGGACCGCCGTCGCCCCCCCCTCTCGGCGGACGAAGCACCGCCTCGAGCCGGTGGCCCCCATCGCCGGCTGGGCGACGGTCGAGCCGCCCTCCCGCGTACTCCCGGCGTGCCGGCCCGGTGACAAGGGCAGTCGCCAAGAAGGCAGCCCCACGGAGCCGGGCCGAGACGGCCCGGCCCGGCCCGGCTCAAGAAGTACGGGAAACTGCGCTTCGACGACTGTTCCCCCGACCGGAAGTCGGCACGGCGTGACCTGTCCGAGGCCCCACCGCGTCCGGGCTACCCGTCGTTGGGCATCGCCCCCTACGCTCGTGATCATGACAAACAGATTCAGCGACCAGTTCCTGCTCGAGGCCGAGCGGCACTCCGTCTGGGGCGCTGCTCAGCTCGATGCACTCATGGAGTTCCTGCCCGAGGCTCCGTGGAGCGCGGACCTGTCGACATGTTCGTACCAGCAGGGAGAGGTGCGGATACGGGTCGGTGTCCTTGGGACGTACGACATGGAGCAGGGGTCCTGGCTGTGGGGCTGGGCAAACCCGGGGCTCGGTGGGAGCGAGGCCGTGGCGTTGTCGGCTGCCGTGGCGCGGTACGGGCAGGCGCACGGGATTCCTGAGTTCAGCACTGGGGAACTCGATCTGTCCGGGTTCGACGATCCTCGGAGGGCCGCCGAGATGCTGGCCTTTGCGGGGATGGGGGTAGTCAACAGTCTCGGGTACATCGGGCAGCCCGCCGGCCCCGGCACCCAGGTGTACTTCCTGCCCGACGACCCGAAGGTGCCGAGCGCCGAGTTCGACCCCGTCACCCTGCCGCGCGTGATCATGGCCGGGGTCTCGCTCATCGGGCGTTCGCCGCGACAGGCCGTCACGGGATACTTCGAGCACCACGGGGTGCCGCAGCGCGTGGAAGGCGACCGGCTGATCGCTGATCTGCCGACCGGGAACGCCGCCGTTGTCTCCTTCGACCGGATCGGGCGGATCCAAGACATCCGGCTCACCGTAGGCGGCTGAACCGGGGGCCCGGACAGGTGAACCGACAGCGCTGCCGTTGGGACGGGGCTGGTGACGGTTTCCCCGAGGCCTCGCCCTCGCCGTGATCCAGAGGAGTGCCCGCGCTGTTCCGCCAGCGGCAGAACACCAGCCGGACAGGGCTCGACGATCACTAAAGTCCAGTCGCATGACGACGATTACGACGCGCGCGGTCGAGTATCCGGCCGACGGTCTGACGATGATCGGGCACCTTGCGCTCCCGGCCGGTGTCGACCGCCGGCCCGCGGTGCTGCTCGGACCGGAGGGCATGGGGCTCAGCGACGTCGAGCGCCGCCGGGCCGATGCTCTCGCCGAACTGGGATATGTGGCGCTGGCCTTCGACCTTCACGGCGGGCGCTATGTGGGCGACCCCGAGGAGATGCTGGCCCGTTGCCTGCCGCTGCTCGCTGACCCCGACCGGATGCGAGGCATCGGCCACGCGGCGCTCGACGTGTTGCGCACCGAACCGCGGACGGACCGCGACCGGATCGCCGCCGTCGGCTACGGCACCGGGGGCGCCATCGCGCTGGAACTCGGGCGCGATGGCGTCGACCTGCGCGCGATCGGGACAGTCAACGCAACCACCACGGGCCGACCGGGCGAGGCGGCGCGCATTCGTTGCCCCGTGTGGGCCGGCGTCGGATCGGAAGACCCGATCATGCCACCCGCGCAACGGGACGCGTTCACCGCCGAGATGCAGGCCGCGGGCGTCGACTGGCGCCTCGTGGTCTACGGCGGCGCCTTGCACGCCTTCCACCACCCGCCGGTCGACCACCCCGTGGTCCCCGGCGTCGGCCACCACCCACAGCACGCGCGGCGAGCCTGGCGCGACGTCGTCGACCTGCTCGCCGAGTGCCTTCCCGTGACGGAGGACCGGGAGGGATGACCCAGGCAACCACGCGCTCCTCGCGGTGACGGGGACGTCAGGTGAACCGTTCAGGAGCAGGGTCTGGCGGTATGTGGGGAAAATCCAGGAGAGCGCACGACCGCCGCGCTGCTACGGTCGGGCGCCATGAGCTGGCTTCCCGATGACTTCGTCCACCCCGTCCTGGTACCGCTGCCGGGCGGTGGCCACCACCTGCGGCCGATCCGGGAGGCGGACACCCCGCTCGACTATCCGGCTGTGATGGGTTCGCGCGAGCGGCTGTGGAGCATCTTCGGCCCGGCCTGGGGCTGGCCCGCGGCCACCATGACCTACGAGGCCGACCGGATCGACCTGTTGAGGCACGAGAAGGAGATCGCCGCACACCAGTCCTTCAATTACGGGCTGTTCGACGCGGCGGAGACAGCTCTCCTCGGCTGTGTCTACATCGACCCACCGGAGAGGGCCGGCGCGGACGGCGAGATCTCCTGGTGGGTGGTGGACGAGTTGGTGGGCGGCAAGGTCGAGCAGGCCCTCGACGCGCTGGTGCCGCAGTGGATCGCCGCCGACTGGCCGTTCGGGCAGCCGCGCCTCCTCGGCCGCGAGATCTCGTGGTCGGACTGGCTCGCCCTGCCGGAGCATCCCGGCACGTAAGTGGCTGTCGCCCGTACCGATCCCGAAGGCTGTCGATCGAACGGCAGTCTCGATCGGGTGACCGCGGCGGCTTCCCGGCTACCTCGCGCACGTGTACGGCAACGCGGCCGGCCATCCGGACCGGGTGCGCCGGCACCCGTCGGACATGACGGAGGCGGAGTGGGCGACCGTCCGGCCGTTGCTGCCGGTGCCGGCCTGCCCCCAGGGGCGTGGCGGAGGGCCCGCAGCAGGTTGTCTCACAGCCTCACACCCTGGCAGGGCATCTCCAGTCCGTCTGGGCAGAGCGCCTGCGAGCCTCACAATGTGGGGCTCGGCGGGCCGACGGTGCTGCCGCACCGGGCTCCATCTGTCACGGACCGGTGCGACCGGATCTGACGCCGGGGGCGCGCCAGTCGGATGGACATGGCTACTGAGTGGGGCGCCTGCCGGCGGTGTCCAGGTCTTCCATCACGCTCGTGTGCAGGAGGGAAGCTCCGAAGTCCACCGGGTCCATGGGGCCTTCCCGCTGCCCGATGATCAGGTGGCGACGGCTGTAGACGTCGGACCCCCAGCGCTCCACGACCTCGCCGCTCAGGTCGATCTCGAAGGTCACGAAGACGCCCTTCCCGTTCTCGTCGAAATCCAGGGAGCGCAATTGCCCGTGGTTGCCTTCAGCCAGGACACTCCGGATCCCGTCCGTTGCCGCAGCGGCGAAGGCACTGAGGTGGCCGGCGTACTGGTCCCGCAAGGTCACGCTGCGGCTCCTTCCCTGCGGCGAGGCGACCGCGGTAGTTGAGATGACCGGCCGCGATGATCCCGCGCGCGGCCGTCAGGCGTGCCCGAGGTGCTGTGGGTGGGCGTACGGCACCTTCATGTTGCCCCACGTCGAGTTCACGCCGCTGATCTTGTTGGCCTTGGGCGAGGAGTGGGTCGAACGGACCACGGCGACCCCGCCTCCCGGAAGCCGGTTGATCGCTTTCAGCCCCGCTGCCCACGTGATGAATCCATGACGCTCCCACCCTCTACGCTGGTCGAACGAACATCCGCCAATCGGATGCCGAACGGGGGGAGATCCATGCTTTCGTCACCCATGCGGCAGCCTGGCTGCCGTCGCCGCCTTCGACTCATTACGGTCGACGCATGACGAATGAGGGCAGGGCCGAGGACGGCGACGGCGTAGTGGTGGATGAGGCGGTCCGTGCGGCGTGGGACGCCTACCGGGTCCTGGAGAAGCGGACGCCCGCCAAGGAGCGCCAGGAGGCGCAGCAGCGGGTGAAGGCCGCGGTGGACTCCGTCGGGCGCGAGGAGGTCTCCCGGGGCACGGTGTTCCTGGTGGGCGTCTTGACCGGGTACCTGATCGCCGGGCCGGCCGGCGGCGGGGAGCAGCTCGATCCGCTGAACGACCTCATCCCCGCGGTGATCCGCCGGCTGCCCTCCTTCGAGATGGCCGACCCGGAGCAGGTGCCGATGGCCACCGGGGTCCTGATGGCCGGTGCGATGGGCATGGACACCGTGGCCTGGCGCGACCGGTTCGGGGCGATCGAGCCGAAGGAGGCCATGGTCCATGGCTTCGTGCTGTGGCTGCTCGCGGACCTCTTCGACTCCTTGGTCGACAAGCCGGGCACCATCGACCAGCTGATGCGCGGGACCTTCGACTCCATGGGCACCTCGCAGGACTGACGCGGGACAGGGGGCCTGCGTGGCGGGGATCGGGCGTGAGCCGGCACCGCCGCCCCTCCCGGTGTATGGACACGCCCGGGCGGCCGTGCCGGACACGTTCAGGGCGTAGCAGTCGAAGAGGCCGGGAACGTGGGCATCGTCCGACGTCCAGGTGAGCCGGCCTGTGACGCTCCAGCGGCGGATCCCGGCCGGATTCTCATCGAAGCGCCCGACCCAGTTGTGGCCGGCGTCGTCCACGAGTAGATGCTCGATGGCGTCCCCGACCGAGAAGGACGAGGTCTCACGGCCGAGCGCGTCGAGGACCTGGACCTGTTTCGGGTTCTTGGGCCGGCGGGCGCGAGACGCGACGACGACGAATCCGCCGCCGGGCAGGCGGTCCAGGTGCGGCCGGCGGGCCTGCAGGCCGCTCAGCTCGGCGAGTTCGACACTGCCGCCAGGCGGTCAGCAGCTGCCGGAGCTGCGGCAGCGTTTTCGCGGCGGGCGGACCGATGTGGAATCGGCGACACCAGCCACTCGCCCAGCCGGTTCCCAGCCCGCGCCGGGCGGGAACGACTCCGGCTGGTCCGGTCCGCGTGGCGGATTCGGCGTCCGTCGCTTCGCTCCTCGGCCGGCCCCTGGTGCGTACCGCCTTTGGTCGGCCCTTTGGCATGTCCCAGAAGGTCTTGGCAGGGGCGTGCAGGGGGATCATCATGAGGCACGTCATTGTCATGAACACGGCTTGCGCTTGAGTGCCCCACCACTCCTCTCCCCAAGGGAGCCCCCCATGGATCAGCCCAGCCCCCACGCCCCCAGATCCTCGCGCCGACGCCTGCTGCAGGGCGCCGCCGTCACCGCCGCTGCCGCCGCGCTGGGGCCGCTGGCCGCCGGCCGTGCCGCCGCCGCGGCTCCGTATCCCGCGACGCACTGGATACCGGCCAGCACATCCAACTACACGGTCTCCAGCCGCCCGAGCAGCTACCCCCTGAACTACGTGGTCATCCATGTCACCCAGGAGACCTTCCAGGACGCGATGCGGATCTTCGAGGATCCGGCCCGCCAGGTGTCCGCTCACTACATGGTCGCCTCAGGCGACGGCTACATCGGGCAGTTCGTGCGGGAGAAGGACATCGCCTGGCACGCCGGCAACTGGGACTACAACACGCGCTCCATCGGCATCGAGCACGAAGGCTGGGTCGACCAGCCACAGTGGTTCACCGACGTGATGTACCAGCAGTCGGCGAAGCTCACCGCGGCCGTCTGCGACCGCTACGGCATCCCGAAGACCCGTACGCACATCATCGGCCACGTCGAGGTTCCGGGCGCGGACCACACGGATCCGGGTCCGAACTGGGACTGGACGAAGTACATGAAGCTGGTCAAAGCGGCCTGACCTCTCCGTGCTGCCCGGCCGAATCCCGTTGATCGGCCGGCGAGGGAAGGAAGACTGCGGGCATGGAATTTCTCTGCTATCACCGTGATCGGCCCGGCTCCCTGGCGCTCCGTGACGAGTTGCTGGAGGCGCACTGGTCCTACATGGACGGGTTCGCGGAGGAGATGATCGCCCGCGGTCCGACCCTCACCGCAGACCGGGACGCCCCCACCGGCAGCGTGCACATCGTCGGTCTGCCCGATACCGCCGCCGCTCGGGCCTTCGCCTTCGACGAGCCCGGGTACCAGGCGGGCGTGTACCGCGATGTGTTGCTGCGGCGGTGGCGCAATGTCCTGGGGCGCACCATGTGGGAGTTTCCCGGTGGGGACACCGAGGGCGACCGGTACCTGGTGCTCGGGTTCGGGGAGGGGGCGGCCATCGATCTCGATGTCCCCCCGGGAGAGAGGGAGTTGATTGCCTACGGGCCGCTCCTCTCCGACGACGGTGCCGCCTGGCTGGGTACGGCCGCCCTGCTGCGCGCCCCGGATGCGGACTCCGCCCGCGCCGTGCTGTCCGCCGACGGGTACGCCTCGGTCGAGGTGCACGACTGGCAGTTCGGAGGACGGCCGGACTGAGCTCATTCCGTTGCGCTCGCCGCCCCGGGGCCTGGAATCTCAGACATGTCACCCCCTGCCGCACCTCACTCGACGGGGCCGCCGCCCATCCCGGAATCACCCTGAACGGCGACGGCCCATGCCGGTGAACGCGCTGTTCAGCGCACCCGCCCCCGCGGCTTCAAGGGGACCGGGGGCAACGCCGGAGCATGGAGCGGTGCACCGTCGTAGCCGCGTACGGTGCCGAACCGGTCACCGTTCATCCAGTCCTCACGGGCCCGCGTGATGTCGTCCTGGGTTCGGCCCACGAAGTTCCACCACATGATGATCTCCTCATCGAAGGGTTCACCGCCCAGGAGCATCAGGCCGGCGTCGGATTCCGCGCGCAGCGGGAGTTCCGAGCGGCCGCAGCCGAGGTAGAGCATCGAGCCGGGGAGGACGGGCACGCCGTCGACCTCCGCCTCGCCGGACATCGACAGCACGGCGTACTCGAAGTCGGGGTCGAGCGGGAGCCGGGCCTCGGCTCCCCGGCTCAGGGCCAGGTCCGCGCCGACGATCGGGGTGTACGCGGTACCGGGCGAGGTGGCGCCGTCGAGGTCGCCGAGGATGACCGTGGCGGTGAGGCCGGGGGCGGTGACCGTGGGCAGGTCCGAGTGGTGCTGGAAGTGCGGTTCGACCTCGCGGTGGGCGTCCGGGAGCGCGACCCAGAGCTGGGCGCCGTGCAGCAGGGCGGCGTGCGACCTCGGGCTCTCCTCGGAGTGGCTGATCGCCCGGCCGGACGTCATCAGGCCGAGTTCGTACGGGCGGACCGTCGCCAGGCTGCCGAGGCTGTCGCGGTGCAGGACCTCACCCTCGTGCAGCCAGCTGACCGTCTGAAGGCCCATGTGGGGGTGGGGCGGCACCTGCATGCCCGGCTCGTCGGTGATGTCGTCGGGGCCGTAGTGGTCGACGAAGGCCCAGGCCCCGACCATGCGGCGGCCCAGGTTGGGCAGCAGTCTGCGGACTTCGGTGGACTCCCCGAGCTTCACCCGGCGCGGGGTGAGGAGTTCACGTACCGGTTCGGCGACGACGAAGCCGCGCCCTCCACAGACGGAGAGTGCGGCCTGGCGATCGAGATTGCTCATGGCGCTCAACCTATTCCCGTACGGCTCCGGACGGGCTGTACCCACGCCGAATATTTAGTGGAATGTTAAACCATCTCTTCGTGTTGTGGCGAGGGAACACGTACGGGACCGGCCCGCGGTGGCCTCGACAGAGGAGGACAAATGAGTGACGCCTACTACGAGTTCGGTACTGCCGCCGAGCGGTGGGAGCGCGCACAGTTCTTCTTCGGGTCGAAGGAGTACATGGTCGCGGCCCGGATTCTCGGAGGCCTCGTCGAAGAGGCGCCGGAGCAGGTCGCGCCGCGGCTGCTGCTGGCCAGGGCCTACTACCACTCGGCGCGGCTGGTCCGTGCCGAGACGGAGCTGCGAGCGGTGCTGGAGCTCGACCCCGTCGAGTCCTACGCGCGGCTGATGCTCGGCCGCACCCTGGAGCGGCAGGGTCGCCGGACGGAGGCCGCCACGCACCTGCGGGTGGCGGCCGCGCTGTCTGGTGACTTCCAGGAAGCCGTCGGACAGGAGCGGTGACACACACCGGGCACGCGGAGAGTGCGGGGTGAGGCGCACCCCGCACCGCGCGATTTTCGGGTTCGGCCCACCTTGGGCCGCACCCCGCACCGCGCGATTTTCGGGTGCGGCCCACCTTGGGCTGCACCTCGCACCGTCGATTTTCGGGTGCGTCCCGCCCGCGCCGCGTGATAGGTCACTGAGCCATGAGTGACCTCGCCACACCACGCCTCCTGCTCCGCCCGATGACCGTCTCCGACGCCGAGCACGTGGTGGCGGGCCGGCCGCCGGACGGCGTCCGCTGGGCCGCAGGCTTCCCCTCCCCCGGTGAACGGGCAGCCGCCACGCGCTTCCTCGACACCTGTGCGGACACCGGGGACCCGACCCCGTTCGGCTCGTACGTGATACGGCTTCGCGAGGACGGGCAGCCGGTGATCGGCGGGCTGGGGTTCCACGGGCCGCCCGACGCGGAGGGACACGTCACGATCGGTTACGGGCTCGTGCCGTCCGTACAGGGCATGGGGTACGCCTCCGAGGCGCTTCGCGCCCTGCTGCGGTTCGCCCGTGACCGGGGCGTCGTGTGCGTGCACGGCGACACCGACCTCGACAACACCGCCTCCCAGCACGTGATGACCGCGGCCGGCATGCGTCTCGTGCGGGAGGACGCGCTCCTGAAGCACTACCGGGTGGACTGGGACGGACCCGACAGGCCCGCCGGGCCGGCAGCGGGGACGGAATGAGCCGTGGGCCTGGTACGGCAGAACCCGCACGGGCTTCGGAGCCCCGTGCGGGTTCTGCCGTACCGCGGCACGCTCCGCGTACCGGTCGGCGGTCTGCACCGGCGTGCGCGTACCTGGGTCAGAGTGCGGCCGTCGCCGCCCGTTCCGCCGTGCCGTTTCCGGCCGGGGACGCCTCCGCCCTCGGCATCAGCAGCCGTTCCGTGAGGTAACCGAAGACCAGCCCGAAGGTCGTCCAGAGTGTGAACTGGACCGCGAGCGTGGCCAGCCGGAACTGCCACAACAGGGTGGCCGGGAAGTCCTTTCCGACCTCGTTGAACGAGGGCAGGAAGGCGTAGGAGAGGCCGATCAGCAGTACGTAGCCGGCCGCTGCGGCGATCGTCGCGTTCCAGGCGCCCAGACGTGGAGCCAGCCGCTTGCCGATGATGACGGCGGCGACGGCGAGCAGCACGCTGAGAGCGACCATCAGGAAGAACAGCGTGGTGCGTTTGCCGATGGTGTCGGGGTTGCCGACGGCCGGCGGGTTCGCCGGGTACTTCAGGAACGGCACGATGTACACGGTCAGGAGGGCGGCTCCCGCGATCAGCGCCGCCGTGGCGCGCGGACCGAACCGGCCCATCCGGCCGAGCGCGTAACAGAAGACGAGTGCGGCGATGCCGCCGATGGCCACCCCGAAGACGAGTACACCGGTGGCGAGGCCCGCGGTGGACTGCATGGTGCGGCTGACGAGTTCCTCGCCGCCACCGTGGTCGTGGCTGTGCGCCTCTTCGAGGGCGATGGCCGCGTCCACCCTGGACTCGCCGAGGCAGTAGGCGACGACCAGCGCGAGCGCACCCGCGACGAGGCCGGCCAGCATGCCGCGGACCAGCAGAGCTCTGACAGATATGGAGTTCATGAGGGATTCCCCTGGATCAGCCCGCCGGTCAGTGGCAGGGGAAGCCGAGCAGGTGCCGGCCGTCGTGGACCCACTCGTGCACGCCTTCACCGGAGATGACGGCGGTGGCGCCCTGCTCGGCGCCGACGAAGTACAGCAGGATCAGCATGACGATGCCGAAGAAGACCGCCCAAGGGGCAATGGCCTTCAATGAGATGGGGGTGATGGCGGGTGCGCCGGTGGCGGGGGCAGCAGTCTGTGCCATGGCAGAACCTCCTGTGGGAACACGCGTCCCGATCGTGGTGCCTGAGACGAAGGTGCTGGGTCTGACTTCCCGCACAGGTACGGGTTCACAGTGGCGCGACCGTGCCGGATTCTCACCGGACTTCCGTCACACCGTCGTCATGTCGTCGCGACCATACCGCCTGGGCGCGGGCGCCGCCATGGCGCCATCAGGGGTGCCGAGGCCCTTGGATGCCATGGTGTGCTTGGCCAAGTGGCAACAGTTCAGGGAGTTGAGAGCGGTAATGACGGTACGGGTGATGTTGATCTCACCGGCGATGAACGCCGCGCTGCGGGAGGCCCGCTTCGCCGGTGACGCTCCGCTCGACGAGGCCGGGCTCCGGCACTCCCGGTCCGCCGCGGCGGCGACACCGGCCGCGGACCTGTGCCTGCGGGGGCCGTCCCGGCGCTGCGCCGCCACCGCGGACGCGCTCGGACTCCTGGCCGGGGCCGAACAGGCGCTCCGGGACTGGGACATGGGCCGCTGGTCGGGTGCGCGGCTCTCCGAGGTGAGCACCCGGGAGCCGGAAGGGGTGGCGGCCTGGCTGGCGGACCCGGCCGCCGCACCCCACGGCGGCGAGTCACTGCTCGAGCTGTGCGACCGGGCGGGCGCCTGGCTCGCCTCCCTGCACGGCGGCGAAGCCGGGCGGGTGCTGGGAGTGGCCGAGCCCGCCGTGATCCGGGCCGCGGTCGTCCATGCGCTGGCCCTCCCGCCGGAGGCGTTCTGGCGGCTGGACGTGGCCCCGCTGACGATCACGGAACTCAGCGGCAGGTCGGGGCGGTGGAATCTGCTCTGCGGCCGGCCACTCGCGCCGGGGCTCGGGAGCTGACGCCCCGTCGGCGCAGCGGCCGGAGCGGAACCCGCAAGGTATGTGCAAGAACTGTAGTCCGTACAGGAGTCTTGACACGCTCTTGGTTCACTTCTTAAATCACGTAGTGAACTAAGGCACCAACTCCCCCACGCGGTCGTCATGCCCCCACTTGTCATATGCATGGTGACTCGCTTTTCCTCCGTCCCGCACGGAAAGGAAATCCCATGAGCTCCCCCCACCTGCCCAAACGCCTCCTGATCTCCGCAATCTCGGTGCTCGCCCTCGTCTCGGCCTCCTCCGGCCTTGCGTCCGGCGCCCCGGCGACGCCCGTCTCGGCGCAGGGATCGGCAACCACCCAGTCGTCCGCCGCGGCCGCGTCGTTCACCGACGACTTCGACGGCGCCGCGGGCTCTGCCGTGGACGGCAGCAAGTGGCAGATCGAGACCGGTGACAACGTCAACAACCACGAGGGGCAGTACTACACGGCGGGCAACAACAACGCCGCGCTGGACGGCCAGGGCCACCTGGTCATCACGGCCCGCAAGGAGAACCCGGACAACTACCAGTGCTGGTACGGGACCTGCGACTACACCTCGGCCCGGCTCAACACCTCGGGCAAGTTCACCTCCACGTACGGGCATGTCGAGGCGCGGATGAAGATCCCGCGCGGTCAGGGCATGTGGCCCGCCTTCTGGATGCTCGGTGACGACATCGGGCAGGTCGGCTGGCCCAACTCCGGTGAGATCGACATCATGGAGAACGTCGGCTTCGAGCCGTCCACGGTCCACGGCACCCTGCACGGCCCCGGCTACTCGGGCGCCGGCGGCATCGGGGCGGGCTACACCCTCCCGGACGGCAAGGCCTTCGCCGACGACTTCCACACCTTCGCCATCGACTGGGCCCCGGACTCCGTGAGCTGGTCGGTGGACGGCAACGTCTACCAGCACCGCACGCCCGCCGACACCGGCGGCAACCAGTGGGTCTTCAACAAGCCCTTCTTCCTCATCCTCAACCTCGCGGTCGGCGGCGACTGGCCCGGCAACCCGGACGGGAACACGACCTTCCCCCAGGAACTCGTCGTCGACCACGTCCACGTCTCCACCAGCGACGTCGCACCGCCCGCCTGACCCCGACCCGACCCGGTGGCTCCCGGACCGACGCACCTGACGGGGCGGGGCGGGGGCCCCCCGCGCGTGTGACCGGGCGGGGGAGTGCGCCGGGCAGTGCGGGGGCCGGGGAGTGGCGCAGCCCGTCAGTGGTGCTGTTTGCT
>NZ_JBHXUW010000009.1:0-20215 GCF_042672475.1 Streptomyces sp. NPDC127177 | reverse complement strand
CCACACCTCCCCGACCCCCCCCGACAGCACCCCCCCCCGCCCGCACCCCTCCCCCCCCGGGCGCCTCCCGTCCCCCCGCCCGGGCGGGGCCGGCCGGGCCCCCACCGGCCGTTTGCCACGTCCGGAGCAGAGCGCCGGACAGTGCGGCAGCCGGTCAGTGCCGCAGCCGGTCAGTGCTGCTCTTTCCGGCCGGCACCGACGCGGGCCGGCTAGACCGGGCGAAGTGACGGCCGGCCGCCGCCTCACCGCCCGGGAACACCCCGCCCGTCGTGCAGCGGCGCCAGCCTCCGGCTGAGCGCCAGCACGCTGTCGATGATCCGGGGGTCGGCGGCACCCCGGAAGAGCGGGACGGGCCGGGCCTCGGGTCCGATGAGCAGGCCCGTCCGCCCGTCGAGCGATGGGTCGGTGGCGGCGAACACGGAAGACCTGGCGGCCACCGAGGCGGGCCCCGCGGTGGAGCGCTCGAAGGTGCGACGCACCAGCGGCCACAGCAGCCGCAGCGGGGGCGAGACGATCTTGGGTGATGTCATGGTGCCGTCGGTCATGCCGGTGGCGGCGCCGCCCGGGTCGGCGGCGAAGACCGTCACACCGGTGCCGCGCAGGCGTTCGGCGAGGTGCTGGGTGTAGGCGAGGTGTGCGAGCTTGGCCCGGCCGTACCAGTGGAAGCCGTAGTAGCCGCCCGGCGGTTCCACCGCGTCGAAGGTGCGCTTGGCGGCCCTGACCGCCCCCGAGGTGACGTTCACGATCCTGGCCTCCGGCTGGAGTTGGCCGAGCAGCAGCTCGGTCAGCAGATAGGGCGAGAGGTGGTTCACGGCGAACGACGCCTCGATGCCGTCGTCGGTCCGCTGCCGCTCGGCGAACATCGCGCCGACGTTGTTGACCAGCACACCGAGCGGACCCTCGGCCGCCAGCCGCGTTGCCAGGGCGCGGACCTGGCCGAGCGACGCCAGGTCGGCGGCGACGAATCGCGGGGTGGCCCCATCCGCGACCGCCGCGATCTCCTCGACGGCGTTCGCGCCCCGCCCGGCGTCGCGACCCACCACCGTGACGGCGAAGCCCTGCCGCGCGAGCCCCTTCGCCGTCTGCAGGCCGATGCCTCCGGTACCCGCTGTCACCACTGCTCGCCGGCCCATGACCACCCCTCCACCGTTCCACAATCGGATAGCTATCCGATTAGACGCGAGCACGCTAACACACACGGATAGCTATCCGTTTACAGCGGGCGGGTGCCGGAAGAGGGTGAACGAAGAAGGAAGAAGGAAGAAGGGTGAAGAAGAGGAGAGAAGGGGAGAGGGCGGGCCGTCGTCAGCGCGGCCGGCGCAGCCCTGCCAGCAGTACGTCGAGGTAGAGGTCCCTGACTCCGCCGTCGCCCGAGCGCACCGCGTGCCCCACGCCGCACAGCAGACGGCGCACGTCCTCGGCCTCGATGCCGCTGCGGGTCGCGCCGCTCAGCCGGGCGCTGTCCAGCAGACCCGCGACCGTCCGGTCCAGCTCGGCCTTCATCTCCGCGGTCTGTGCCCCGAAGTCGCCCGCGGACTCCAGCACGGCCGCGAAGTCGGGGTCGTCGAGCATGCGGTGGAGGGCGAAGCGCAGCAGCCGCCGCAGACCCGTGAGCGGGTCCCCGTCGGCTGCCGCCGCCTGTGCTTCCTCGACCAGTTCCCGGAAGCCCTCCGCCGAGAGCGCCTCCACCAGCGCATGGCGGTTCGGGAAGTGCCGGTAGACCGTCCCCACCCCCACCCCGGCGAGCCGGGCGACGGCGTTCAGCTGAAGCGAGTTGTCACCCGCGGCCAGTTGCGTGCGGGCAACCTGGAGGATCCGGGCGCGATTACGGGCCGCATCGGCCCTCAGCTCCTTCTCCTGCCCCGCTCGCGGTGTCACCACCCCAGCATAGACAGCCGGCCACGGCTCGTTGATCACCGTGCGGGGGAGCCCGCCACGGCTCGTTGATCACCGTGCGGGGGAGCCCGCCACGGCTCGTTGATCACCGTGCGGGGGCGGTCCCCCGGTCCTTCCTCAGCCCCGGTACGTCTCCAGCAGCCTCAGCCAGATCTCGCTGATCGTCGGGTAGGCGGGGACCGCGTGCCAGAGCCGCTCGATGGGGACCTCGGCCGCGACCGCGATCGTCGCCGAGTGCAGCAGTTCGCCGATGCCGGGGCCCACGAAGGTGACGCCGAGCAGGATCTCCCGGTCGAGGTCGACGATCATCCGGGCCCGGCCACGGTAGCCGTCCGCGTACAGTCCGGAGCCCGCCACGGCCCCGAGGTCGTGGTCGACGGCCCGGACCCGGTGACCCGCCTGCTCCGCCTCGGCGAGGGTGAGGCCGACCGAGGCGGCCTCCGGGTCGGTGAAGACGACCTGGGGAACGGCCGCGTGATCGGCGGTGGCGGCGTGGGCACCCCAGCGGTCGGTCTCCAGCAGCGGAACGCCCTGGGCCCGTGCGGCGATCGCCGCCCCGGCGATGCGCGCCTGGTACTTGCCCTGGTGGGTCAGGAGCGCCCGGTGGTTGACGTCGCCGACGGCGTAGAGCCAGCCGGTGCCCTCGACCCGGCAGCTGTCGTCCACCGTGAGCCAGGACCCGGGCTTCAGGTGCACCGTCTCCAGTCCCAGGTCGTCCGTGCGCGGGGCGCGGCCGGTGGCGAAGAGGATCTCGTCGGCCTCGATGGATTCGCCGTTGTCCAGCTCGACGGTGACAGGTCCGTCCTGGGCCGGGCGCCGCACCGAGGTGACGGACACGCCCGTACGGACGTCGGTCCCGGCGTCGGCCAGCGCCTGAGCGACGAGCTCGCCGGCGAACGGCTCCATCCGGGGCAGCAGACCCTTGCCGCGGACCAGCATGGTGACCTCGGCGCCCAGGGCGCCCCACACGGTGGCCATCTCCACGCCGACCACTCCCCCGCCGACGACGGCGAGCCGGCCCGGCACTTCCTTGGCGCTCGTCGCCTCGCGGCTCGTCCACGGGCGCGCGTCGGCGATTCCCGGCAGATCGGGCACCACGGCCCGGGTTCCGGTGCAGACCGCGACGGCGTGCCGGGCGGTCAGCCGGTGCTCGGTGCCGTCGGGTGCCGTGACGGAGACCGTCTTCGTTCCGGCGAGTCTGCCGGTGCCCCGGTAGATGTCCGCGCCGATGCCCTCCAGCCAGGCCAGCTGGCCGTCGTCCTTCCAGTGGGACGCGTACTCGTCTCGATGGGCGAGGACGGCTGCGGTGTCCAGCGGTCCCTGCACGGATGCGCTGAGACCGGGGACGCTGCGCGCGTCGGCGCGGGCGACGACCGGGCGCAGCAGGGCCTTGCTCGGCATGCAGGCCCAGTACGAGCACTCACCACCGATGAGCTCGGATTCCACGATCGCGGCGCTCAGCCCGGCGGACCGGGCCCGGTCCGCCACGTTCTCACCCACCGGACCTGCACCGATGACCACGACGTCGTACTCGACAGGCTCCACAGCATGTGTCATGAGGACCATTTTGGTCATGGGTGTGCGCGGCGGCCACATGGGCAGGCGGAATAGTGCAAACACAGGCACCGTTGTCCGGGGACACGTCCGCACGGGCAGAGGAAGAGGTAGCAGAGCATGAGCACCGTAGAGCTCACCAAGGAAAACTTCGATCAGGTCGTCAGCGACAACGAGTTCGTCCTGATCGACTTCTGGGCTTCCTGGTGCGGCCCGTGTCGGCAGTTCGCCCCGGTCTACGACTCGGCGTCCGAGCGCCACGAGGACCTGGTCTTCGCCAAGGTCGACACGGAGGCGCAGCAGGAGCTGGCCGCGGCGTTCGAGATCCGGTCGATCCCGACGCTCATGATCGTCCGGGACAACGTGGCGGTCTTCTCGCAGCCGGGCGCACTGCCCGAGGCCGCGCTGGAGGACGTCATCGGCCAGGCCCGGAAGCTGGACATGGACGAGGTCCGCAAGTCCATCGAGGAGCAGCAGAAGGGCCAGCAGACGGAGCAGCAGTAGCGTCTCGCGGATGCGCGGGAACGCGTCGGGGCCCGGCCGTTGTCGGCCGGGCCCCGAGTGTTTCCGGCGGGCGGTCTCAGCCGTCCGTGTGCTTCTCCGAGATCCGGACCGAGAGCCCGTAGTCGAGTTCGGAGCCGTCGACCAGGAGTGCCTCGACGGTGTGTGTCGCCGGGTCGATGTCGGCCACCATGCCGTCTCCGGCGTAGCGGGGGTAGCCCGTCTCGCCGGTGGCGCCTGTCGCGTCCACGACCGCCGAGCGGATGGCGCTCCCGGGGCCCGGGGTGGTGGAGTCGTCGGCGTCGGAGCCCTTGGTGTCGGTGAACTCGGGGACCAGCAGGATCTCGTAACTCTGCGGATGGCTCATGGTCACGACGCTAGGCAAGGGAGGTCCGCCTCGCACGTTGCCGCGCTGGCGGGCCGGCTCAGCTCGATTCCCGGTGGACGGCGCGGGCCCGCAGCAGATCGTGCCGCTCCGGTTCCCTTCCGGGGTGGCGTACCAGGCGGTCGACCAGGTCGGCGAGCGGCTGCACGGTGTCCAGCCCCATCCGTACGCTGCTGAGTCTGGGCCGCAGAAGCCTCCCCAGCATCAGATCGTCGGCGCCCATGACGGCGGTTTCGCCGGGTACCTCGATGCCCGCGTCCTGCAGCGCCCGCATCAGGAGCATCGCGTAGAGGTCGTCGTAGGCGAAGACGGCGTCCAGGCCGAGCGTGCGCCAGCGGGCGGCGAGCGCGGCGGCCGACTCCTCGCTCCGGCACAGCGGCAGTGGCTCGATCCGGGCGGCGCCGGCGGCGGCCTGCCGGGCACCGGTGAGCCGGGACCCGGCGAACAGCGCCAGTCCGGGTTCGTCGGGCATGACCACACCGATCCGGCGCCTGCCGCGCTCGATCAGATGCTGGACCGCACAGTCGCCGACCCGACGCTGGTCCATGATCAGGGCGTGGGCGCCCGCCACCGGCTGCTGCCCGAGCGTGATCACTGCCTTTGCTCCGGAGCGTCGCAGGACGGCTATGCCCTGCGGGGCGAGGGGGACCGAGCCGGGTGCGATGACGGCGACGGGCCGGAGCTCGGCCCAGGCGCGGGCCGCCTCGTCGGCGTCGAGCCCGAGGGAGCCGTACTGGACCACGGTGTACTCGAGGCGGCGCAGTCCTGATTCCAGGTCGTGCAGGAAGCGGTGGTGCAGGGGCCCCGACGGGAAGTTCCCGGTGGGCAGCAGCACCATGCGGGAGTGCCCGGCGCGCAGGCTCCGGGCGGCGGCGTGCGGGACGTAGCCGAGTTCGGCGGCCGCCTCCCGCACCCGGCGGCGCGTCGGATCGCTGATCCGTACGGCCGTGTTGTTGTTCAGTACGTACGACACGGTGGCCCGGGACACCCCGGCGAGTCGCGCCACATCGGCGCTGGTCGGGACGGGGCCTTCGGCGGGCTGCTCGGGTAACTGGCTCATGGCGTCGGGCAGTCTTACAGACCTGTGTGGTACGGAAACGCTCCGGCCCCCGTACCCCGTTGCGCGGACCCGCTCCACACTTGGGGCCGCGCAGGTCCTACGGTGTTGCGATGACCATCCAGCACCGCACCGACATCAATGACGGCTCGACCGACTTCCCCGGCCGCACCGGGCCGGGAGCCACCGCCCAGGCCGACCCCCGGGACGTTGGCCCGGTCCGCACCTCGTACGCCCCCGACCGGGACGGCGACCCCGATCCCGGCGAAATCGTCTGGACCTGGGTGCCGTTCGAGGAGAACGACGGGCGCGGCAAGGACCGTCCGGTTCTCGTCGTGGCACGTGAGGCGGCGGGCACGCTGCTCGCCGTGCAGCTCTCCAGCAAGCAGCACGACCAGGACCGCGAGTGGGTGGCTCTGGGCGCCGGCCCCTGGGACAGCTCGGGCCGTCCGTCCTGGGTCGATCTGGACCGGGTGCTGCGGGTGCACGACGACGGGATGCGGCGTGAGGCCTGTGCCCTGGACCGGGAGAGGTTCGACCTGGTCGCCGGGCGGCTGCGGGAGCTCTACGGCTGGAAGTGACGGCCGCCCCGGCCCGTCACTTCCATGGGTGCTCCCGTGCGACGGTGACGGGCCGCGGACCCGAACGGCCCAGGCCTGCCGGGCCGGGTGACGTCGAAGCCTATGGCTCAACGTCAGGGTTACGGTCGCCCTTCGCTCCGAACGCGCGGTCGAATGCGGCTCTGGTGGGCGATGCGCCGTCTCGGTCGAGGATGCCGAAGACGACCTGCTCGAAGTGGCCCGCGAACCGGCCGCCGTCGGTGAGCAGGGCGCGGAACACGCCCGCCACCTCGGCCGGATCGCACTGGAACACTCCGCAGCCCCAGGCGCCCAGCACCAGCCTGCGGTAACCGCGCACCGCCGCGACCTCCAGCACCCTTTCGGCCCGCGAGGCGAGGGCCGCCCGGATGAGGTGCGCCGACTCGGGGGCGGTGCGGCGGATCACCCCGGCGTTGGGCGCCGGCGAGGTGAGGAACCCCGCCGTGTACGGGATTTCGAGCAGTCTGCCCCGGTCGTCGCGGAAGACCGGTACGCCCGGTGAGTGGATGACCCGGTCGGTGTAGAAGGCGCTGCGTTCGGCACGGTGGTGTGCGTAGTACTCGGGGGCCCGCCGAAGGGTGGCGTAGAGCGCGGAGCCGCGGCACAGGGCCTCCTCCTGCGCCTGGGCCCCGTTGAGGTATCCACCGCCCGGGTTGCGGGCGGAGGCGTAGTTCAGGACGGCGACCCTGACCGGTCGTCCGCCGGTCAGCCGGGCGGCCGCCTGCAGGCTGCTCTCGCCGGTGACCTCGATGACCGGGGTGCGGTCGTGGTCCAGCGCGGCGACCGGCACCGGTTCGGGGCCGTACAGCCTGGTGCCCGAGAGAGCGGCCGCCAGCGCCCGTTCGATGCTGACCTCCCGCCCCTGGGGCGTGCGGTAGAAGCCCGCCTCGACGATGGCCTCGGTCTCTCGCGCGATCCCGCGCAGCCGGGCGCTCACCGGCCCTCCCCCTTATGGTGCATACGGGGCATGATCGACGCCCCCGCGGTTGTGACGCAACCGAATTTCCGACGCACAGGGGCACCCTTGTGCGAACTCCCCGCAGGGGTTTGGGTAGGACGGACGCACCGGAAGAAGGAGGCCCGGAATGTCACCCGACACACCCGGCGGCCACGGTCCGCACGGTTCCGCCCCGCCCCTCGGCGAGGGCACCGCGGAGGATCTGCTGCGCGGCATATGTTTCAAGACGGGACCGCCGCGCATCGTGGGCGTCGAGCTCGAATGGCTCCTGCACGACCGTGAGAACCCGCGCAGTCCCGTCCCGCACCATCGGCTCGAAGCGGCTGCGACCGCCGTCCGGGCCCTGCCGCTCAACGCGGCCATCACCTTCGAACCCGGCGGTCAGCTGGAGCTCAGCTCGCGCCCCGCCGAGTCCCTCATGGCGTGTGTCAACGACACCGCCGCCGACCTCGTCGCCGTACGTGACGTGCTCGCCCGCCTGGATCTCGCTCCCGTCGGATTCGGCGTCGATCCCTGGCACTCACCTCGCAGGCTGCTGCGCGAGCCCCGCTACGACGCCATGGAGACCGCACTCGACCGGTGGGGTCCGGCCGGCCGCGCCATGATGTGCACGACCGCGTCCGTCCAGGTCTGCCTGGACGCCGGGGAGGAGGAGCCCGGCCCGCTCGGTTACGGGCGGCGCTGGCAGCTGGTGCACCTGCTGGGTGCGGTGCTGGTGGCGGCGTTCGCCAACTCGCCGTTCCGGCTGGGCAGACCCACGCCGTGGCGGTCGACACGGCAGTCCCTCTGGGCCGACCTCGACCCGCTGCGCACACTGGCCCCCGACGGCCGGCTGCCGGCCCGCGACGCCTGGGCCTCGTACGTCCTGGACACGCCCGTCCTGTGCATCCGTGGCGACGCGGGGCCGTGGGCCGTGCCCGAGGGGCTCAGCTTCCGCGACTGGATCCGCGGCGGCCTGCCGCGGCGCCCGGTCCAGGCCGATCTGGACTACCACATCACCACGCTGTTCCCGCCGGTCCGTCCGCGCGGGCACCTGGAGCTGCGCATGATCGACGCGCAGTCCGGTGACGACGGGTGGCTCGTGCCGCTCGCGGTCACCACTGCCCTGTTCGACGACCCGGAGGCGGCCGAGACCGTGTACCGGGCGGTCAAACCGCTGGCCGAGACCGCGGGCCCGCTGGCCGCCCCGCGCAACCCGCTCTGGCTCGCCGCCGCCCGTGACGGGCTCACCGATCCCGAGCTGCGGGTGGCGGCAGCCGCGTGCTTCGAACTGGCCCTGGAGGCGCTCCCCCGGATGGGCGCGTCCCGGGCGGTGCAGGACGCGGTGGCAGCCTTCCACGACCGTTATGTCGCGCGGGGCCGATGTCCCGCCGACGATCTACGGGGGCTGCTCGCGCCGGACCGCGCGGACGGCCGGAACGATCTGAAGGGGACCTTCTCATGACCGACTCCCCCGCACCTTCGACGAACGGGCCGCAGGTCCCGGACGCCGGGCACGACCGGACCCTGGACCCCGAGGTGCTCCGTGAGCGCGCCATCGCCGCGCTCCTCACCGCACGTGCACGCACCACGCTCCTCACCGACAGCGTGGACGACCACGAACTGACCGCCCAGCACTCCCCGTTGATGTCGCCTCTGGTCTGGGACCTGGCGCACATCGGAAACCAGGAAGAGCTGTGGCTGCTGCGCGGCGTCGCCGGGCGCGAGGCGATGCGCCCGGAGATCGACGGACTCTACGACGCCTTCGAGCACCCCCGAGCCGCCCGGCCCTCCCTGCCCCTGCTGGCCCCGGCCGAGGCCCGCTCGTACGCCTCCGAGGTGCGCGGCCGGGCCCTGGACGTGCTCGGTTCGACACCGCTCGGCGGACGTCCGCTACTGCGGTCCGCCTTCGCCTTCGGGATGATCGCGCAGCACGAACAGCAGCATGACGAAACCATGCTGATCACCCATCAGCTCCGTTCGGGTCCGGCCGCGCTCAGCGCACCTGAGCCGCCGCGCGCCACGGACGCCGCCGCGCTCCCCGCCGAAGTGCTGGTGCCTGGCGGCCCGTTCATCATGGGTACCTCCACCGAACCGTGGGCCCTCGACAACGAACGCCCCGCGCACCGCCGCGAGGTACCCGCGTTCTTCGTCGACACCGCCCCCGTGACCTGCGGGGCCTATCGGGCGTTCATCGAGGACGGCGGCTACGCCGAGCAGCGCTGGTGGGCGCCCGAGGGATGGGCGATGGTCCGTGAGCACGAACTGACGGCGCCGCTGTTCTGGCGCCGGGACGCCGGTCAGTGGCTGCGCCGCCGCTTCGGCGTGAGCGAACCGGTGCCGGATGACGAGCCGGTACTGCATGTCAGCTGGTACGAGGCGGACGCGTACGCCCGCTGGGCGGGACGCAGGCTGCCCACCGAGGCGGAGTGGGAGAAGGCGGCCCGCCACGATCCCGGCTCCGGCCGCTCCCGACGCTATCCGTGGGGCGACGAGGACCCGACGCCGGAGCGTGCCAATCTGGGTCAGCGCCACCTCCGGCCCGCCCCGGCCGGGGCGTACGCGGCCGGCCGGTCGCCCTCCGGCGCGGGGCAGTTGATCGGCGACGTGTGGGAGTGGACGTCGAGCGACTTCCTGCCCTACCCGGGCTTCGCGCCGTTCCCGTACCGCGAGTACTCGGAGGTGTTCTTCGGCCCCGGGCACAAGGTGCTGCGCGGCGGGTCCTTCGCGGTCGACGCGGTGGCCTGCCGGGGTACGTTCCGCAACTGGGACCTGCCGGTCCGCCGGCAGATCTTCTCCGGGTTCCGCACCGCGAGGGATGCCTGATGTGCCGTCATATCGCCTACGTCGGAACATCGATACCCCTGGGTGAGGTGCTGACTCGGCCCGGCCACTCGTTGGTCCGGCAGTCCTGGGAGCCACGCCGGCAGCGGCACGGGACCGTCAACGCCGACGGTTTCGGCGTCGGCTGGTACGCGGACGGGGACCCGGTCCCCGGACGATACCGGCGGCCGGGCCCCGTCTGGGGCGACGCCACCTTCGCCGATCTGGCCAGAGTGGTGCGCAGCCACGCCCTGCTCGCCGCGGTCAGGGACGCCACCGAGTTCGATCCGGACGGCGAGGCGGCGGCCGCGCCGTTCGCCGATGCCGGTGTGCTGTTCAGCCACAACGGCGCGGTGGCGGGCTGGCCCGGATCGCTGGCGCCGCTCGCCGGGACGCTCCCGGCGGCCGAGTTGCTGAGGCTCACGGCACGCTGCGACTCGGCGCTGATCTGGGCCCTGGTGCTGCACCGGCTCGCGGCGGGCGACGCGCTGCCGCAGGCCGTCGCAGACACCGTGCTGGAGGTCGCCGAGGCGGCGCCCGCCTCCCGGCTCAACCTGCTGCTCACCGACGGCACCACCATCGTGGCGACGGCCTGGGGGGACACCCTGTGGCACCTGTCCGAGCCCGGCCGCCACACGGTCGTGGCCTCGGAGCCCTACGACGACGATCCGCGCTGGAGCGAGGTCCCCGACCGCACTCTGCTGACGGCGACCCGCGACGATGTCCTGCTGACCCCGCTCAAGGAGCCCACCGAGTGAGTCCCTTCCTGCTGACCCGCACCCTGCCGGTGGACGCGACGGACGCGGCGCTGCGCGCCGACGTACTGCACGGTCTGACCCGGCAACCGAAGACGCTGCCGCCCAAGTGGTTCTACGACGCCCGCGGCAGTGAGCTGTTCGAGGAGATCACCCGGCTGCCCGAGTACTACCCCACCCGCGCCGAGCGGGAGATCCTGATCGACCGGGCCGGCGCGATCGCGCTCGCGTCCGGCGCCCGCACCCTGGTGGAACTGGGCTCGGGGTCCTCGGAGAAGACCCGGCACCTGCTCGACGCACTGCCGGAGCTGCACACCTATGTGCCGGTCGACGTGAGCGAGAGCGCGCTGCGCGGGGCGGCCGAGGCCCTGTTGGAGGAGCGGCCCGGCCTCTCCGTGCACGCGTTGATCGCCGACTTCACCGGCGAGCTGACGCTGCCCGAGACCCCGGGACCGCGACTGGTCGCCTTCCTCGGCGGCACGATCGGCAATCTGCTGCCGCAGGAGCGGGCCGCGTTCCTGGAATCGGTACGGTCCCTGCTCTCCCCCGGTGACAGCCTGCTGCTCGGCACAGATCTGGTGAAGGACGAGGAGGTGCTGGTGGCCGCGTACGACGACGCGGCCGGGGTGACGGCGGCCTTCAACCGGAACGTGCTGTCGGTCGTCGACCGGGAGCTCGGTGCGGATTTCGAGCCCGCCGACTTCGAGCACGTCGCCCGGTGGAATCCGGAGCAGGAGTGGATCGAGATGCGGCTGCGGACCCGCCGGGCGCTCACCGTGAAGATTCCGGAACTGGATCTGGTGGTGCCGTTCGAGGCCGGTGAGGAGATGCGGACCGAGGTGTCCGCGAAGTTCCGCAAGGACGGTGTACGGGAGGAACTGGGCCGGGCCGGGCTGAGGCTGGCTCAGTGGTGGACCGATTCGGCGGGCAGGTTCGCCCTGTCGCTGGCCACGGTGGACTGAGCCAGCTCGGCCAGCGCGCGGCGGCCGGGCACACTGCCCGCCGGGATCGGCGGCAGCACGCGGATCTCGGCGGTCAGCCCGGCCGCCCTTACCACCCTCCACAGTGAGGCGGTCAGCGGATCGTCACCGACGAAGGCCGCGGCGCCCGCCGGGGCGGGGCGCCCCGGCGGCCCGCCGCCCAGGTAGCGGATGCGCAGCGGCTGGACCGTGGCCCCGGCGTCGATCGCGGCCTGGAAAGCCGCGGGCCGGAACCTGCCGCCGGGTCCGCGACCGCACCAGGTACTGCCCTCGGGGAAGACCACGACCCGGGCACCGCCGCGCAGCGCCGAGGCGATGGCGTGCACGGTGGCGGGCAGCGCCCGCAGCCGCTCGCGTTCGACGAAGAGGGTGCCGCCGAGCGCCGCGAGGGGGCCGAGCAACGGCCACTGCCGGATGTCGCTCTTGGCCAGCATCCGGCCGGGACACACGGCCGCGGCGAGCGGGATGTCGAGCCAGGAGACGTGGTTCGCGACGACGAGTACACCCGGTCCTCCCTCACGTATGCCGCTCACCCCTCCCGGCACGGCCGGGAGGCCGGTGACCCGCACCCGTACCCCGAAGGCCCGGACCACCGCGTGCGCCCAGGAGCGGATCAGCCGCTCCCGGGCTGCCCGACGGGTCAGCGCGAGTGCCAGCGGGGCGCAGAGCGCTCCCGCGAGGGTCAGCGCGCATCCGGCCAGCAGCAGGGCCGCAGCGGGGACCGGATGCCGCGAAGGGCCCTCGTGTCCCGCGCAGCCGGGCGGGGTGCACGGGGAAGCGGGCAGCCAGTGGCTCACTGCTGCGGGGCGAGCGAGAGGAAGTGGCGCAGGTAGCGCGGGTCGGTGCCGCGCAGCGACAGCAGGACGTAGAGGTCGGCGACGTTGAATTCCGGGTCGTGGGCGGGCGCTCCGCAGACGCGGGCGCCGAGGCGCAGGTAGCCGCGCAGCAGGGGCGGGAGCGCGGAGAGTCCGGCGGGGCCGCCCGGGAGCGCGGCCGGGGCCTGCCAGAGGCGGTGCGGGGTGACCCAGTAGTCCTCGGGCGCCAGGTGCTTGTTCCGTACGGTCTCCCAGGCGTGGGCCGCTGCCGCGCCTCCGTCGGACAGGGGTATCGAGCAGCATCCGGCCAGCCAGTTGTGCCCGCTGCGCTGCATGTAGCGGGCGAGGCCGGCCCAGATCAGGGCGATGACGGCGCCGTCGCGGTGGGCCGGGTGGACGCAGGAGCGGCCGACCTCGACCAGGTCGTCGCGGATCGGGGCGAGCCGGGAGAGGTCGAACTCCCCCTCGGCGTAGAGGCGGCCTGCGATCCGGGCCCGGTCGGGCGGCAGGAGCCGGTAGGTGGCGACGATGTCGCCGGTGGCCACCTCACGGACCAGGAGGTGGTCGCAGTACGCGTCGAACGCGTCGCTGTCCAGGCCCGGTTCGGGGCCGTCCAGCCGGGCGCCGAACTCGGCGGCGAAGACCTGGTGGCGCAGGCGCTGGGCGGCGCGCACCTCCGCCTGGTCGACGGCGAGGGAGACCCGGTAACGCGGTGGGGCGGTGGGCCGGGCCTGCTGCGGGACCTCGGCGGCAGGGGCGGCGGGGGAAGGGGCAGCGGGGGAAGGGGCAGCGGGGGAAGGGGCAGCGGGGGTGGCGGTGGGCAGCGCATGCATGACGGACTCCGGGGACGGGTCGGCAAGGGCGGCTGCCGGGCCGCCGCGCAGGTGCGGTGACCCGGCTCCTTACTTCTTCCGTGACCGGCTGGATTCGACGTGTCCGCCATGGAGAGCCGGGATGTGCGACGGCTGAATCCCGCGGTGCGGGGCCGCCGAGTGACGGTTCCGCTGCCCGCGAGTGCCGGTTCAGCTGCCGGCGAGTGCCGCCGTGATCTTCTCCGATGCGGTCTTCGCCTCCCGCGCCGGGTCACCGCCCTGCAGGACCGCCGTCATGTAGAGCTTGATCGGGTTGTCGGCCTCGACCTCGGCCCACTGCGGCGAGTTGGGTGTGGCGTGGCCCCGGGCGGCGCCCTCGGCCATCGCGGCGGTGCTCTCCTCGCCCTCGATGACATGGGCGAGGGTGGTCTTGTTGGGCACGTAGCTCATGGTCTTGGCCAGGACCTCCTGCCACTTCGCGCCGGCCAGTTCCTTGACGACGTCGATGCCGGCGCTCCGCTGGTGCGCCTCCTCCGGAACGATCAGATCGGAGCCGCCGGTGAATACCGAACCGGGGTTCTTCGAGGTCTTCCCCGGGATCGGGAAGTAGCCCAGCTTTCCCTTGAGTTCGGGGTTCGCCTTCTCGATCAGCGTCGCCGTACCGGGGGTGGAGATGATCTGCGCGACATTCCCGTCGGCGAACACATTCGCCTGCGGGGGCTTTTCCTCGTCGGCGTCCTTAGGGCCTTCGCCCAGCGCCTGGAGCTTCCCGTAGAACTCCATCCCCTTGAGGGCGGCGGCGGAGTCGAGGGCGCCCTGCCAGTCGCCGCCCTTCTCGTCGGCGAGTTCTCCGCCCTCGTCCCAGATGAACCCGGCCAGTACGTACCAGTTCTGGCCGGGCAGATACATGCCCTGATTGCCGTCTTGATTCAGCTTCTCGCTGTCGGATATCCACGCGTCGCGCGTCTTCGGCGGGGTTTTTATGCCCGCCTGCTCGAAGAGGTCCTTGTTGTAGATCACCACTCGGTTCGCCGCGTACCAGGGGATTCCGTACTGGACGCCGCCGATGCTGCCCGGTTCGGCGAGACCGGGCAGCCAGTCCTCGCTGCCGAGGTCACGCATCGACTCGAGGGTGAGATCGCGCAGGCCGCCGATCTGCGCGTACTGGGCGACCTGGGTGTTACCGACCTCGATGACGTCGGGGGTGTCCTTGCCGCCGAGTGCGTCGATGACCTTGGGTCCGATGCCGCCCCACTCCTGGATTTTGAACTCCAGTTCGACCGAGGAGTGCGTCTCTTCGTACGACTTCTTGAAGCGGTCCAGGAAGTCGGATGTGACGCTGTCCTTCATCAGCCAGATCGTGACTTTCTTGCTGCCCGAGCCGTCCGAACCGGGGATCATCCCGCACCCGCCCAGCGCGGCGACGGACATCAGGGCAACGGCTCCGACGAGCATGCGGTTCTTCACTGGGTCACCTTCTGCGAAACGGCAGGACAAGATCAGGACCCGGTGTGGGGGACTGCGGGCTGCGCTCGCACGGGCGTGGCTGGATTTTGGTATGGACCAATCGTCTGGTCAAGGCGGCTTCCGGCCAAGAACCACGCCACGAACGCTCGCGAACCTTGCCGAGTTGGGGCACCTTGGTAGAGGCGAGAGGAGACATAACATGTCTAATCACACGTATCGGGTCACCGAGATCGTAGGAACCTCCCATGAGGGCATTGACGCGGCCATCCGCAACGGCGTCACGAGGGCTTCGGAAACGTTGCACAATCTCGACTGGTTCGAGATCACGCAGGTGCGTGGGCAGATCGTGGACGGCCGGATCGAGCACTACCAGGTGGGCCTGAAAGTGGGCTTCCGGCTCGACGAGAAGGGCTGAGGGTTCCGGACCGGCCCGGTCAGGTACGACCCTGCCGCTCCTGTGCGTCCCTCAGCGCGGGCGACACCTGCGCCCAGCGGGCCCGCACCACGGTGAATCCGGCCAGTTCGGCCGCGTCGCAGACCAGCTCGTCGTCGTCGACCAGCATCCGCACCTCACGCTGCCGGGCCAGCCGTTGCAGGAGCTCCAGCTTGGTCCGCCGGGCCGGCCGGCGGTCGTCGTTACGGCGCATGTGCAGCCGCCCCTCGGGCAGGCCGTGCCGGGCCAGCCAGGCCGAGGTGGCCTCGCGGCAGCGTTCCGGGCGGCCGGTGAGGTAGGTGACCTCGCACTCCTGGGCACTGCTCAGCGCCAGCCGTACGCCTTCGGCCAGCGGCGGGTCGTCCGCGGCGGCGTTGAAGAAACCGGCCCAGTCGCGCCGCGCTCCTTCCAGGAAGTGCCGGCGGTGGGCGGTGTCCGCGAGTGTGCCGTCCAGATCGAATACGGCCAGCGGCCGGGCGTCGTCTCTCATGGCCCCAGCAAACCAAGGCCGCAGGAATCCCGGTGACCCGGCACGGCGCGAACCGTCGCGCCGAGCGCCCTCGGAGCGCCGCCGTCACGCACCGAAGCCTAGAATCAGACTGTTTGTCCTGGCCGGCCCGCCCCGAACCGTATGGAGCCCCTCCCCCATGCCCACCCCCCACGATCCGTACGTCAGGGTCCGCGGCGCCCGCGAGCACAACCTCCAGGACGTCCGGGTCGACATCCCGCGCGACACCCTCACCGTGTTCACGGGCGTCTCGGGCTCAGGGAAGTCCTCGCTGGCCTTCGGGACGATCTACGCGGAGGCCCAGCGCCGCTATTTCGAGTCCGTCGCGCCGTACGCCCGGCGGCTGATCCACCAGGTCGGCGCACCCGCCGTGGGCGAGATCACCGGGCTGCCGCCGGCCGTCTCGCTGGAGCAGCGCAGATCTGCGCCGGGCGCCCGCTCCTCCGTCGGCACGGTGACCACGCTGTCCAACTCGCTGCGGATGCTGTTCTCCCGGGCCGGGACGTATCCGGAGGGCGCCGAACGGCTGGACTCGGACTCCTTCTCGCCGAACACCGCAGCGGGGGCCTGTCCGCGGTGTCACGGTCTCGGCCGGGTGCACCGCACGACCGAGGAACTGCTGGTCCCCGATCCGTCGCTTTCGATCAGGGACGGCGCGATCGCCGCCTGGCCGGGGGCCTGGCAGGGCAAGAACCTGCGCGACGTGCTGGACGCCCTGGGCCATGACGTCGACCGGCCGTGGCGCGAGCTGGACCCGGCGGACCGGGAGTGGATCCTGTTCACCGACGAGCAGCCGGTGGTGACCGTCCATCCGGTGCGCGATGCAGGACGCATCCAACGCCCTTACCAGGGTACGTACATGAGCGCACGCCGCTATGTGATGCATACGTTCGCCGACACCAAGAGCCGTGCGCTGCGGGCGAAGGCCGAGCGTTTTCTGACGAGTGAGCCGTGTCCGGTCTGCGGCGGCGGCCGGCTGCGGCCGGAGGCCATGGCGGTCACCTTCGCCGGCCGGACGATCGCGGAGCTGGCCGGGCTCCCGCTCAGTGGGCTCGCCGAGGTGCTGACGGCAGCCGGTGGCGGTGACACGGCCCGGGTGCTGACGGCCGATCTGCTGGCCCGCATCGAGACGGTCACCGAGCTGGGCCTCGGCTACCTCAGCCTGGACCGCACCGCTCCGACGCTCTCCTCCGGCGAGCTGCAACGACTGCGGCTGGCCACGCAGTTGCGGTCGGGTCTGTTCGGTGTCGTCTATGTGTTGGACGAGCCGTCCGCCGGCCTGCACCCGGCGGACACCGAGGCGCTGCTCGCGGTGCTCGGCCGGCTGAAGGAGGCCGGGAACACGGTCTTCGTAGTGGAGCATCAGATGGATGTGGTGCGGCAGGCCGACTGGCTGGTCGACGTGGGGCCGCTGGCCGGTGAGCACGGCGGGCGGGTGCTGCACAGCGGACCGCCGGCCGGTCTCGCCGATGTCGGGGAGTCGGCGACGCGCCGCTTCCTCTTCGACGAGGCGCCCGCCCCCGCGCGGGAGGTCCGCGCCCCGTCCGGCTGGCTCCGGCTGCACGGTGTGGAGCGGCACAACGTGCACGGCGTGGACGCCTCCTTCCCGCTCGGGGTGTTCACGGCCGTCACGGGGGTCTCCGGTTCGGGCAAGTCGACGCTGGTGGGGCAGGTACTGGCGGACGTGCTGGCCGACCGGCGGGCCCCGGACGAGGAGGAGCCGCGGGAGCGGCCGGTGCCCGGGTGCGCCCGGGCCGAGGGGCTCGACGCGGTGGACCGCCTCGTGCAGGTCGACCAGAGGCCCATCGGCCGCACGCCCCGTTCCAACCTGGCCACGTACACCGGGCTCTTCGACGTCGTGCGCAAGCTGTTCGCCGAGACCGGGACGGCGCGGGAACGCGGCTACCGGGCCGGGCGGTTCTCCTTCAACGTGACGGGCGGACGGTGCGAGACCTGCCAGGGCGAGGGGTTCGTCTCCGTGGAGCTGCTCTTCCTGCCCAGCACGTACGCGCCCTGCCCGGACTGCCATGGTGCGCGGTACAACCCGGAGACCCTCGAAGTCACCCTGCGCGGGCTGAACATCGCCCAGGTGCTGGATCTGACGGTGGAGTCGGCTGCCGGTTTCTTCGCCGGCACTCCCGGCGCCGAACGCAGCCTGCGGACCCTGCTGGACGTGGGCCTGGGCTATCTTCGGCTCGGCCAGCCGGCGACGGAGCTGTCCGGCGGCGAGGCGCAGCGGATCAAGCTGGCGGCGGAACTCCAGCGCGCCCGCCGGGGCCGCACCCTCTACCTGCTCGACGAGCCGACGACGGGACTGCATCCGGCCGATGTCGAGGTACTGATGCGGCAGTTGCACGGGCTGGTCGACGCGGGCAGCACCGTGGTGGTCGTGGAGCACGACATGGCGGTGGTCGCGGGCGCCGACTGGGTGATCGACCTCGGTCCGGGCGGCGGCGACCGGGGCGGGCGGATCGTGGCGGCGGGGCCGCCCATGGACGTGGCCGACACGAAGGGCAGCCGGACGGCGGCGTACCTCCGGGCCGCACTCCACCTGGACTGACCATTCAGTCATACCCAACTCCCCCATTTGCCCTACGTGTTGCCGGTTCGGTCCGGCAAAGGGAAATGAAACAGTAAAGAACGTTGACAGTTAGCTGGTCCATACCAATTATGGGCATGCCCCGCGACGTCCACTCGCCGCGCGGCATGTGACCCCGGCCGGGACTCACAGGAACGGACCGCGCCCCTCACCGGGCGCGGCAGAGCCGTGCGATCCGCCCGTTGCCCCACTCCGCCGGGAGTCACCCATGAGACGTCCAAGAACAGTCGGCGCCGTCCTCTGCGCCCTGGCCACCGCGATCGCGTCCGCCGGTCTGGTCCTCGGATCAGGCGCCGGCGCACAGGCCGCCGCCACCGCCGCGACGCCACTGCCCGCACATGTCTTCGCCCCGTACTTCGAAGCGTGGAACGGGGACAGCCCGGCCGCGCTCTCGCAGGCGTCCGGCGCCAAGTACCTGACCATGGCCTTCATCCAGACCGAGTCGCACGGTTCCTGCACCCCGTACTGGAACGGCGATGCGGGCACGCCCATCGCCCAGTCCGAGTTCGGCGCCGACTTCACCACGATCCGTTCGCGCGGCGGCGATGTGATCCCGTCGTTCGGCGGCTACACGGCCGACAACGAAGCCACCGAGATCGCCGACAGTTGCACGGACGTCGACTCCATCGCCGCGGCGTACGAGAAGGTCATCACGACCTACGACGTGTCCCGCCTCGACATGGACATCGAGGACAACTCGCTGGAGAACAGCGCCGGGATCGACCGCCGCAACAAGGCGATCAAGAAGGTCCAGGACTGGGCCGCGGCCGACGGGCGCCCGGTGCAGATCTCGTACACCCTGCCCACCACCACGCGGGGCCTGGCCGACAGCGGTCTCGCGGTGCTGCGGAACGCGGTGTCCAACGGCGCGAGGGTCGATGTCGTCAACCTCATGACGTTCGACTACTACGACGGCGCCTCGCACAACATGGCACAGGACACCCAGACCTCGATCACGGGTCTCAAGGGCCAGTTGGCCGCCCTGTATCCGTCCAAGGGCGAGGCGCAGCTGTGGGGCATGACCGGCATCATCGAGATGCCCGGCATCGACGACTACGGGCCGGCCGAGACGTTCACCACGGCCGACGCCCCCGCGGTCTACGACTGGGCCGCCTCCAAGGGCGTGAGCACGCTGTCGTTCTGGGCGCTGCAGCGCGACAACGGCGGCTGCCCCGGCACCGGTGGCAGTGACACCTGCTCCGGCATCGCGCAGGACACCTGGTTCTTCAGCCACACGTTCGCGCCCTTCACCACCGGTGGCGGCACGGGTCCGGTGACGGACGACTACTCGGTCGCGGTCGCGCCGGGTTCGGCGACGCTCGCGCCGGGAGGTTCGGCCACGGCGACCGTGAGCACCTCGGTCACCTCCGGCAGCGCCAGGACCGTCGCCCTGACCGCGAGCGGGGCACCGGCGGGTGTGACAGCCGCGCTCAGCCCGGCCGCGGTCACCGCGGGCGGCACGTCGAAGCTCACGGTCACCGCCTCGGCCTCCGCGGCGCCGGGGACGTACCGGATCGATGTGACCGGAGCCTCGGGCGCGCTCAGCCACGCGGCGGCCTTCAACCTGACGGTCTCCGGCCCCGGGAGCGGGACCGGATCGCTGGTGAACGGCGACTTCGAGTCGGGTTCGCTCTCCCCCTGGACCTGTGAGTCCGGCGGCTCGGTCGTCTCCACCCCGGTGCACGGCGGTTCGCACGCACTCGCCGCTGTGGCCACCTCCTCGGGGACCGGCGAGTGCTCGCAGGCACTCACCCTGTCCCCCGACACCGAGTACACCCTCAGCGGCTGGGTGCGGGGAAGCTACGGCTACCTCGGCGTCAAGGGCGGCGCCACGGCGAGCACCTGGGGTTCGTCGAGCGGATACGCCAAGCAGTCGGTCTCCTTCACCACCGGGTCGAGCGGGGCGGTGACGGTCTATCTGCACGGCTGGTACGGGCAGGGCACGGTCTACGGTGACGACCTCTCCGTGACTTCCTGACCGACGGTGCGACAGAGCCCCGGGGGGGGGGGGGGGGGGGGGCCGGGGCGCCGGGGCCCCCCGCGGGGGCGGGGTGGTTTAAAAAAAAAAAAAAACACCCAACAAAACAACAACAC
>NZ_JBHXUW010000008.1:42015-155854 GCF_042672475.1 Streptomyces sp. NPDC127177 | reverse complement strand
GGCTGACCCCGTCTCGAACGCACGCCCCTGCCCCCTGCCCCCCCGCGGTACCCGGCGGGGGGACAGGGGCCAGGGACGTTGCCCGAGTCGGATGGTGTGTACCTGGCATGTCCCTGTAGATTCCCCGTGAAGATCGTGACCGGTTGATGGAGGGGGAACAGAGCATGCCGAGATGCACCACGGGGCGCGTGCTGGCCGCTGCGACCGCCGCGTTCGGGCTCGTGGTCGCGGCTCAGGGCACCGCGTCCGCTGCGCCGGTGTCGATCGACGCGACCTTCGGCGGGCGAGGCGAATGGAACGCGGACCCTTACGGCAACACCCCCGGCGACTCCATCCGCGCCTGTGACACGTCCTCCGACGGCTGGGGTATCGAGGTGAAGCTCGACATCGGTCGCGACGGGACGTGGGACCGGATCGCCACCACCCGCGGTCACAACGCGAAGTACTGCAGCCCGTGGAAGAGCGGCAACATCAAGGAAGGCACGCCCGTGAGCATCCAGGTGGCGAACGTCGACGGCGGCGTCACCTACCCCAAGGGATCGCTCCTGCTCAGCCACGCCTGAGCACCGCCGGACGGCCCGTGGCCGCCCGGCAGCCCGCGCTCAGGCGGTGAGTTGGGCCTCGATGGCCGCGACGACCTCGGGGGCCTCCGGCTCGGTACCGGGACGGATCCGGGCGACCGGCACGCCCGCCGGGGAGATCAGGAACTTCTCGAAGTTCCACTTGACGTCACCGGCCTCGCCGTCGGCGTCCGCCAGTTGCGTCAGTTCCGTGTAGAGCGGGTGCCGGCCGGCACCGTTGACGTCGGTCTTCTCCAGCAGCGGGAACGTGACCCCGTACGTCGCGGAGCAGAACGCCTGGATCTCCTCCGAACTCCCCGGCTCCTGGCCGGCGAACTGGTTGCACGGCACGCCGAGCACGGTGAACCCCCGGTCCCCGTACGTCTTCTGCAACCGCTCCAGGCCGGCGTACTGCGGGGTGAGACCGCACTTGGAGGCAACGTTCACCAGCAGGACGGCCTGGCCCCGGTAGGCGCCCAGCGTGGTCGGCTCACCGGTCAGGGTGTGGAGCGGGATGTCGTACAGCGTCATGAGGGTCTCCTCGTAAGTGGCTTCCACAGCCATTCTTACGCTCATGGGTCCGGCCCTATGCCCACAGGTCCACCGGGACGAATCCGACCGCACGCCCGTCCGGATCCAGCAGCCGGTTCAGCCGGTGGCTGGAGGTGTTCACCGGCACGCCCGGTGTCGCGGCGGCTTCACTCAGGGGCATCCGCGCGTTCTCGCCGATCGCTGTGACCGGCCGGGCCCGCTCGGGCAGTTGCCGGAAATTCGCCCGGCGCCGGCCGGCGGGACGCGGCCGGCGCTTCCCGCTGGGAGCGGTTCGGCTCGTCAGCCACCAGGCGCTGACCGCGGTGCGACTGCGGGTGACCGGATGCGCCGGGGTCGCCTTGGCAGGCGGGACCGTGCCGACAGCGGCCGCCGGACTCCTCGGCCTCGCCCACGAGACCGACGCCCTGGAGCCCGGCAGGCGCGCCGACGTCGTCATCGCCCGCGGCACCCCCCGACGGCGTCCACGCCCTCGGCGACCCCGGGAACATCCGGCTCGTCATGAAGGGCGGCGTCGCCTACAAGGACACCGAAGGGCTCACCGGCCGAGCCGGTGCGGGCCCGCCCCGGCCGACCGCCTTGTAGTAGAAGGTGGTCGGCCTCAGCACACCGGCCGGGTCACCCGCGTAGTCCGGCACGGACCCGCACTCCGTCCAGCCCGCCGAGCGGTAGAGCCGCTCGGCGGGGCTGCCGCTCTCGGTGTCCAGGACCAGCAGCGTCACGCCGTCCTCCGCCGCCGACTGCTCGACGGCGTCCAGCAACGCACGCCCGAGCCCACGGCCGCGCGCCGAAGGACGGACGATCAGCTTGGTGACCTCGGCGCGATGGCGGGCGTTCGGCAGCGGCGCCCGGATCAGCCCGATGGTCCCGGCGATCCGCTCGCCGTCCCGGGCGATCCAGACCTGATGGTGCCCGGACGCGACGGTGCCTGCCCGCTCCCGCCACCAGCAGGCGGCCTCGCCCCGGTCCAGCGGTGCGAGGAACCCCACGGACGACCCCTCCTCGACGGTCTCCACCAGGAGCGCGGCCAGCTCATCGGCGTACGTGACCAGTTCGGGTCCGGACACCGGGACGATCTCGGTCATGCGACAGGTCCTTTCACGGCGATACGATCATCAGTGCGTAACGGACCCTTGCCGGGCCCGGACAGCGGAAACGCGACGGGCCGCGGAGCCGGAACCGTAGACAGTCGCCGGTGCGCACCGTGTGCACCGTGTCGTCGACGGTGATCTCGACCATCCCCTCCAGAACCCAGACGTGCTGCTCCAGGCCGGGAACGGGCGGGTTCTCGTACGCGATCGAGGCACCGGCGTCGAGTACCCCCTCGACCACCTCGGCGCGCAGCCCGGCATGCGGCGGCGAGACCGACCGGCGGACAAAGCCGGACGCCTCGTCCCGCCACACCGTCTGGCGTTCGGCGGGTACCAGCTGTGGCGGCTCCGCCTCCACCTCCAGCAGCAGCTGCGACATGGTGCGCCCGTGGACGGTGCAGAGCCTGCCGAGCAGGGCGGCGGTCGGGCTCAGCTCGCCGCGCTCGAGCCGGGAGAGCGTGGAGCGGCTCGCCCCGGTGCGCCGTGCCAGTTCCTCCAGCGACCAGCCGCGCCCGGTGCGCAGTTCGGCCAGCCGTGCCGCCAGCCTGGCATCGACTGAGCCGGGCTCGACGCTCTCCGTCTCTCTCACGGAAGAGATGTTATCTCTGTTTCGAGAATACTCGCGCAGGTCGCGCAGGTCGCGCAGGTCTCACAGGTCTCACAGGTCTCAATGGGAGCGGGCCACGGCGGCCGGGCCCAGCAGGACGAGGGTGTCTCCCTGCTCCGGAGCGGGCGTACGGCTGCCGGTGACCGGCGCGAGCCGCCCATCGGGGCTCACCACGAACAGCAGCTCGTGTCCGGCCGGGACCGCCCCGTCGACCCCGTCGAACAGCCGCGTCACCACCCGCGCCCCGGCCTCGTACCTGCGGGTCAGCTCGGGCCGCGTGAGCCCGGTACCGAACAGTGGCTCGCCACCCGTGTACGGGGCCACCACCCCGTGACTCGCCGACGGGGCGCGGAGCCGGTGGACAGGCCCCCCGACGCTCTCCCGCAGCGTCGTCGAAGCGAGCGCGTTGAAGTCGTCCTCACCGGTCAGCAGCAGGACTTCCGTGATTCCCTCGAGTTCCGCCCCGGTGCCGGTGGCCGATGCGAGGAGCTCACCGGGTGCCTGTTTCAGCCCGGCCTCCTCGATCCGCTTCCGCTCGGGGCCGGCCCCCGCCCACATGAGCACGTCCAGCCCCGCCGAACGCAGCGCACACGCCAGGCCGACCGCCCAGGGAGCGCCGCCCACCAGCAGTGGCCTGGAACGTGCGGGGCGCAGCACGCCGAGCCGTCGGGCCACCGGGAACGCCGTCAGGCCGTACAGCATGACGGTGGCGACGATCACCACGAACGTGGCGGGCAGGATGCGTTCGGCACCCTCGACGCCCCGGTCGACCAGGGTGGCCGAGAACGTGGCGGCGGTGGCCGCGGCCACGATGCCGCGCGGGGCCATCCAGCCGGTGAACCACCGCTCCCCGAGCGGCACATCGGTCCGCAGCGCCGCGAGATGGGCCACCAGCGGCCTGGTCACCAGGACGAGCAGCGCCACCAGGGCCAGCGAGGGCAGCACCACATGCCGCAGCGAGGCGGGAGTGACCGTCGCGGAGATCGAGACGAAGAGCAGCCCGATCGTGAGCGAGACCAGGGTGTCGAAGAACGGCCGCCGGGCCGCGATGCCCGTACCCGGCAGACGGGCCAGGGCCATCCCCGTCACGACGGCGGAGATCAGACCCGTGTCGTCGCGCAGTGCGTCGCAGGCCGCCGCCACTCCGACCACCGTGGCGAGCTGCACCGACGTTCCCAGCTCCTCGGTGAGCCGCACCCGGCTCAGCACCACCCACAGCAGACACGCCCCGACCGCGCCTCCGGCCACGCCCACGCCCGCGCTGACGGCGAACTGCCCCACCTGACGGCCGAACCCCGGCCGGTCGCCCGCGAGCACGCCGTGGAAGACCAGCGCGCCCAGGATCCCGCCGACCGGATCGATCAGTGAGCCCTCCCAGATCAGCACACGCTGCAGTCGTTCGGTGGGCCGGACGAAATTGAGCAGCGGCCCGACGACCGTCGGACCGGAGACGACCAGGATCGACGCCAGCATCACGGCCGCGGGCGCCGACATGTCCAGTACCGGTACCGCGAAAGGCGCCGCGGAAACCACGGTGAGGACGGTACCGATCCAGAGCAGCCGGATGACGAAGCGACGCGTATGGCCCGTGAGCCTGCGGGGATCCAGCCCGAGACCGGCGTCGTAGAGGATCACCGCCACCGCCAGCGACACCAGCGGCGAGAAGGCGGCGCCCAGTAGCCGCTCCGGGTCGACCTCGTCCGTCAGCGCTCCCGCGGTGAAGCCGACCGGCAGCAGGACGAGCAGCGCCGGTACGCGCAGTCGGCCGGCCAGCAGCTGCGAACCGACCGCGAGCACCACGATCAGCCCCAGACCGGCGAACACCTGATCGGCCGTCATGGGCGTGCCTCCTCGGGCGGCACCCGGGCGGTGGTCACGGCCCGCGGAACACCGCGCGACCACCTTCCGCGGCGGTGCGCGGTACGCCGCGCAGGGCTCGCGCCGGCCGGCCGCAGGACCCGGAGGTATCCACCCCATGGGCTAACGGCGCGAAAGGCCGGGCTCTTGAGAGGATCGACCCGTGGAGTCCTTCGAAGCGTTGCCCGCGACCGACGCCGAACCGCTGCCCGGCACCGCCGCAGCCACCGGCCGCCGCCAGGTGCGGTGCCGGCTGTGCGGACGCCCGCTCACCGGCACCGCATCGCGCCGCACCGGTCTCGGCCCGGCGTGCGACGCCAAACTGCACCCGGCGCCGCCCGACATCCGCACCCGCCGGCACGAGGTCGAGCAGGACACGCTGCCCGGCACCTGAACCGTCAGGAGGACTGCCCGTCCAGCCGGCGGAACAGCCCCTCCTGCACCACGGACACCAGCAGATTCCCGCCCCGGTCGTAGATCCGGCCGCGCGCCAGACCACGCCCGCCCGTCGCCACCGGTGACTCCTGGTCGTACAGGAACCACTCGTCGGCCCGGAACGGACGGTGGAACCACATCGCGTGGTCCAGGGACGCCATGTCGAAGCCGCGCGGCCCCCACAGCGGCTCCACCGGGATCCGCACCGCGTCCAGCAGCGTCATGTCGCTCGCGTACGTCAGGGCGCAGGTGTGCACGAGCGGGTCGTCGCCGAGCGGGCCGACCGCACGCATCCACACCGCGCTGCGCGGGTCGGCGTCCTTGATCTCCTCCCGCGTCCAGCGCAGCCGGTCGACGTAGCGGATGTCGAACGGCTGGCGCCGCGCCATCCGCTCCAGTGCCTCGGGAAGCGCGCCGAGATGGTCGCGCACCTCCTCGGCGACCGTCGGCAGCTCCTCCGGGTCCGGAACCACGCGTGCCGGCGGCAGCTGGTGCTCGATGCCCGCCTCCTCCGGCCGGTGGAAGGACGCCGTCAGATTGAAGATGGTCCGGCCCTGCTGGACGGCCGTCACCCGGCGGGTGGTGAACGACCTGCCGTCCCTGACCCGCTCGACGTCGTAGACGATCGGCACCCCCGGACGGCCCGGCCGCAGGAAGTAGGCGTGCAGCGAATGGACCGGCCGGTCCCCGTCGGTGGTGCGGCCGGCCGCCACCAGGGCCTGCCCTGCGACCTGCCCGCCGAAGACCCGTTGCAGGGACTCCTGCGGGCTGCGGCCGCGGAAGATGTTGACCTCGATCCGCTCCAGGTCGAGCAGGTCGACCAGGCGCTCGGCGGGGTTCGTCATGCTGTTCGTCTCCACTCTCGCGGCGGCGCCGTCGGTACGGGCGCGCTCACAACTGGCCCACGGAGGCGACCCGGACTACCGCCCGGCCCTCCTCGTCGGACGCGGCCAGGTCGACCTCGGCGCTGATGCCCCAGTCATGGTCGCCGTTCGGGTCGGCGAACGTCTGCCTGACCCGCCACAGACCGTGCGCGGCGTCCTCGTCGATCTTCAGCAGCTTCGGCCCGCGGGCGTCCGGGCCGGTGCCCAGCTCCTCGTACTCGTCCCAGTACGCGTCCATCGCCTCGCCCCACGCGTCCTCGTCCCAGCCCGAGCCGCCGTCCAGCTCGCCGAGATCGCGGACCCGGTCCAGCGCGGCGAGCTCGACCCGGCGGAACATCGCGTTGCGCACCAGCACCCGGAAGGCGCGGGCGTTGGCCGTGACCGGCTTGACCTCGTCGGCCCGCTCCTGCGCCTGCTCCGCCGTCTCCACCTCGGGGTTGGCGAGCTGCTCCCACTCGTCGAGAAGACTGGAGTCGACCTGGCGGACCATCTCGCCGAGCCAGGCGATGAGGTCCTCCAGGTCCTCGGACTTGATGTCGTCCGGGATGGTGTGCTCCAGCGCCTTGTACGCGCCGGCGAGGTAGCGCAGCACGATGCCCTCGGTCCGGGCCAGCTCGTAGTTCGAGGTGAACTCCGTGAACGTCATGGCGCGTTCGTACATGTCGCGGATCACCGACTTCGGCGACACCGGGTGGTCGCCCACCCACGGGTGGCTCTGCCGGTAGACGTCGTACGCGTGCCACAGCAGCTCGCTCAGCGGCTTCGGGTACGTGACCTCCTGCAGGAGCTCCATCCGCTCCTCGTACTCGATGCCGTCGGCCTTCATCTGCCCGACCGCCGCACCGCGCGCCTTGTTCTGCTGGGCGGCGAGGATCTGACGGGGGTCGTCCAGCGTCGACTCCACCACCGAGACCATGTCCAGCGCGTACGACGGCGAGTCGGCGTCCAGCAGGTCGAACGCGGCGAGTGCGAACGTGGACAGCGGTTGGTTCAGCGCGAAGTTCTGCTGGAGGTCGACGGTGAGCCGCACGATACGGCCCTCCGCGTCCGGCGTGTCGAGCTGCTCCACCACGCCGCCGTCCAGCAGCGAGCGGTAGATGGCGATCGCCT
Organism: Streptomyces sp. NPDC127177; assembly: GCF_042672475.1. Lineage (NCBI taxonomy): Bacteria > Bacillati > Actinomycetota > Actinomycetes > Kitasatosporales > Streptomycetaceae > Streptomyces > Streptomyces sp. NPDC127177. Next base: position 148,761 of record NZ_JBHXUW010000008.1, on the reverse strand, counting down.
GGCGGATGTGGCGCAGCTGCGCCCTGCGCGGCTCGTGGTTGTCCTCCAGCAGGTGCCGCATCGCCTCGAAGGCGTTGCCGGGACGCGCGATGACCGACAGCAGCATGGTGTGGGTGACCCGGAAACGCGAGGTCAGCGGCTCCGGATCGGACTGGATCAGCTTGTCGAACGTCGTCTCCGACCAGGCCACGAAGCCTTCGGGTGCCTTCTTGCGCACGACCTTGCGCTTCTTCTTCGGGTCGTCGCCGGCCTTCTTGACCAGCTTCTCGTTCTCGACGACGTGCTCGGGGGCCTGTGCGACGACGAAGCCCGCCGTGTCGAAGCCCGCGCGTCCGGCCCGGCCGGCGATCTGGTGGAACTCACGCGCGCGCAGCGTACGCACCCGGGTGCCGTCGTACTTGGTGAGCGCCGTGAACAGCACCGTGCGGATGGGGACGTTGACGCCCACACCGAGCGTGTCCGTACCGCAGATCACCTTCAGCAGACCGGCCTGGGCGAGCTTCTCCACGAGGCGTCGGTACTTCGGCAGCATGCCCGCGTGGTGCACACCGATGCCGTGCCGCACATAACGGGAGAGGTTCTGGCCGAACTTGGTGGTGAAGCGGAAGTTGCCGATGAGATCGGCGATCTTCTCCTTCTCCTCCTTGGTGCACATGTTGATGCTCATCAGCGACTGTGCCCGCTCGACGGCCGACGCCTGCGTGAAGTGCACGATGTAGACGGGCGACTGCCGGGTGTCCAGGAGCTCGGTGAGCGTCTCGGTGATCGGCGTCAGCCGGTACTCGTAACTCAGCGGGACCGGACGCGTGGCCGAGCGCACCACGGACGTGGGCCGGCCGGTGCGGCGGGTCAGGTCCTCCTCGAACATCCGGACGTCGCCCAGGGTGGCCGACATCAGGACGAACTGGGCCTGCGGCAGCTCCAGGATCGGGATCTGCCAGGCCCAGCCGCGGTCCTGCTCCGCGTAGAAGTGGAACTCGTCCATCACGACCTGGCCGATGTCCGCGTACTTCCCGTCACGCAGCGCGATGGAGGCCAGGACCTCGGCCGTGCAGCAGATCACCGGGGCGTCGGCGTTGACCGAGGCGTCGCCGGTGAGCATGCCGACGTTCTCCGTGCCGAACAGCTTGCACAGGTCGAAGAACTTCTCCGAGACCAGCGCCTTGATCGGGGCCGTGTAGAAGGTGACCTTGTCCTGGGCCAGAGCCGTGAAGTGCGCACCGGCCGCGACCAGGCTCTTGCCCGAGCCGGTGGGGGTGGAAAGGATCACGTTGGCCCCGGAGACCACCTCGATCAGCGCCTCCTCCTGAGCGGGATAGAGGGTGATGCCCTGCGTCTCGGTCCAGGACGAGAAAGCCTCGAAGAGGGCGTCGGGGTCGTCGGTCGGGGGCAGCTGATCGATTAGGGTCACGCCCCCATCTTGCCTGCCTTCCGCCCGGATGAGGGAACCGGACGACCGCACGAAGATCACGGACGATACGCTTCCCTCTCAACTCGGCCGCACCGTAACGACGCTGGACCGAGCCCGGATACGGGAACACCTTTCAACATTTTGTCAATACCTGGTCAAGATCTACGGGGGCGGAACAGTCATGATGGGACCGGCACACTCTCTGTCAGGGGCGGCGGCCTGGCTGGGGGTGGGCGCGGCTGCGGCAGCCGCGGGACACACCATGCCGTGGCCCGTACTCGTCGTAGGCGCGCTGATCACCGCGGGCGCCGCGCTGGCACCCGACCTGGACCACAAGTCGGCGACCATCTCGCGGGCCTTCGGCCCGATATCCCGGGGCCTCTGCGAAATCGTCGACACCCTCTCGCACGCCGTCTACAAGGCCACCAAGCTGCGGGGCGACTCGAATCGCAACGGCGGCCACCGGACCCTCACCCACACCTGGGCGTGGGCGGTCCTGATCGGTGCCGGAGCGTCCGCCGCCGCGATCACCGGCGGCCGGTGGGCGGTGCTGGCGATCCTCTTCGTCCACCTGGTGCTCGCCGTCGAAGGGCTGCTGTGGCGGGCCGCCCGGGTCTCCAGCGATGTGCTGGTGTGGCTGCTGGGCGCGACCAGCGCATGGATCCTGGCCGGCGTCCTGGACCAGCCGGGCAACGGTGCGGGGTGGCTCTTCGAAGCCCCCGGCCAGGAATACCTCTGGCTCGGGCTGCCGATCGTGCTGGGCGCCCTCGTCCACGACATCGGCGACGCGCTGACCGTCTCCGGCTGCCCGATCCTGTGGCCGATCCCGGTGGGCCGCAAGCGCTGGTACCCGATCGGCCCGCCGAAGGCCATGCGCTTCCGGGCCGGCAGCTGGGTGGAGCTGAAGATCCTCATGCCGGTGTTCATGGTGCTCGGGGGAGTGGGCGCCGCGGCGGCGATGAACTTCATCTGAGCCCTCCCGCGCCGCAGGGGCTCCGGCAGACTGGGCCGAGGGAGAACCGAACGGACAAGGAGCACCGGCACCATGGACCGCCTCTCCACGGCCGCCGCCTCGGCCGTCACCTCTCTGCTTGAGGACTTCTCCCTGGAGATGACGGGCAGGGACGTGCCCCGGCTCGAGGAGGCCCGGGACGGCATTCCGGCCGGCACCCGGATCAACGTCACCTTCCTCGGCCACGAGGACCGGGCCACGCGACTGGCCGCGGCCCGCGCCGTCCGGCGGTACGGGTACACCCCCGTACCGCACATTTCGGCCCGCCGGCTGCGCTCCCGGCGGGAGCTGGAGGAACTCCTCGCCGCGCTCCGCTCGGACGGCACGGCCGGCAACGTCCTCGTCGTGGGCGGCGACCCCGCCACACCCCACGGCCCCTACGACGACTCCCTCGCGCTCATCCGGTCCGGGCTCCTCGAGCCGTACGGGGTGCGGCACGTCGGTATCAGCGGTTACCCCGAGGGGCATCCGTCCATCGCCGGCCCCGCGCTCTGGTCGGCGATCGAGGACAAGACCGCCGCCCTCGCCCGGCGGGGGCTGGCCGGCGATGTGATCACCCAGTTCGGCTTCGACGCGGGCCCGGTCCTCACCTGGGTCGAAGCGCTACGGGAACGGGGCATCGCCGCACCGGTGCGCGTCGGGGTGCCGGGCCCGGCCGGGATCAAGCGGCTGCTGACGTACGCCGCCCGCTTCGGTGTCGGCACGAGCACGTCCATCGCGAAGAAGTACGGGTTCTCGCTCACCAACCTGATGGGCACGGCCGGCCCCGACCGCTTCGTCAGCGCCCTGGCCGAAGGCTATGACGCCCGCCGCCACGGTGTGCTCAAGCTGCACTTCTACACCTTCGGCGGGATCGGGGCCACCGCACAGTGGGTCACCGACTTCCGTACCATGCACGGAGCCTGACGCCCCGTCCGCACCAGCCCCGGAGCCCGGTTCAGGAGGGGACGCAGGCCGCTCAGCCGTGCCAGGACCGCCAGAGCGCCGCGTACGCGCCGTCCGCCGCCACCAGCTCGTCATGGCTGCCCAGCTCACTGATCCGGCCCTGCTCGACGACCGCGATCACATCCGCGTCGTGCGCCGTGTGCAGCCGGTGGGCGATGGCCACGACCGTACGGCCGTCCAGCACCCGGGCCAGCGAGCGTTCCAGATGACGGGCCGCGCGCGGATCGAGCAACGACGTCGCCTCGTCCAGCACCAGTGTGTGCGGGTCGGCCAGCACCAGCCGGGCCAGCGCGATCTGCTGGGCCTGTGCCGGGGTGAGAGCCAGACCGCCCGAGCCGACCTCGCTGTCCAGCCCCTCGTCCAGGGCCCTGGCCCAGCCGTCGGCGTCGACCGCCGCCAGCGAAGCCCACAGCTGTGCGTCCTCGGCGTCGGTACGGGCCAGCAGCAGGTTGTCCCGCAGCGAACCCACGAACACGTGGTGCTCCTGGTTGACCAGCGCCACATGCGTACGCACCCGCTCCGCGGTCATCCGCGACAACTGCGCACCCCCCAGCGAGACCTCGCCGGTACGGGGGGCGTAGATGCCGGCCAGCAGCCGGCCCAAGGTGGACTTGCCCGCGCCCGACGGGCCGACCAGCGCCAGCCGGGTGCCCGGAGCCACGTCCAACGACACCTTGTGCAGCACGTCGAGACCTGCCCGGTAACCGAAGCGCACCTCGGCGGCGCGCACATCACGGCCGTCGGGCGCCACCGCGGCGTCGCCGGCGTCGGGCTCGATCTCGCGCACACCCACGAGCCGGGCCAGCGACACCTGGGCGACCTGCAACTCGTCGTACCAGCGCAGGATCAGCCCGATCGGGTCGACCATCATCTGCGCGAGCAGCGCACCCGTCGTCAGCTGCCCGACGGTCAGCCAGCCCTCGATCACGAACCAGCCCCCGAGCATCAGGACCGCGCCGAGGATCGTCACGTACGTGGCGTTGATGACGGGGAAGAGCACGGAGCGCAGGAACAGCGTGTAGCGCTCCCACGCCGTCCACTCCCTGACCCGCTGGTCCGACAGGGCCACGCGGCGGGCACCCAGCCGGTGCGCCTCCACGGTCCGCCCGGCATCCACCGTCTCAGCCAGCATCGCCGCGACCGCCGCGTAACCGGCGGCCTCCGAGCGGTACGCGGACGGCGCCCGGCGGAAGTACCAGCGGCAGCCGACGATCAGCACCGGCAGCGCGATGAGCACCGACAGCGCCAGCGGGGGAGCGGTGACGGTGAGCGCGGCGATCAGCAGCCCCGCCCACACCACACCGATGGCCAGCTGCGGCACGGCCTCCCGCATGGCGTTGGCGAGCCGGTCGATGTCCGTGGTGATCCGGGAGAGCAGATCGCCCGTCCCCGCCCGTTCCAGCACACCGGGCGGCAGCCGGACCGACCGTACGAGGAAGTCCTCGCGCAGATCGGCCAGCATCTCCTCACCGAGCATCGCACTGCGCAACCGCATCATGCGGGTGACCACGGTCTGGATGACCAGTGCGATCGCGAAGATCACGGCGGTGCGCTCCAGATGGAGGTCGGTGACCCCGTCGGACAGGTCCTCGACCAGCCCGCCCAGCAGGTAAGGACCGGCGATCGAGGCGACCACGGCCACCGTGTTGAGCAGGGTGACCACGGCGAACGGCCGCCGGTGACGCCGTATCAGCTCCCTCGCATACGTTCGTACGGTCGTGGGGGTACCGACCGGAAGAGTCGTAGCCGACTCCGGTGCGGCCGGGTCGTAGGCAGGTGGCGCGACGCCGATCATGCCCTCTCCTCGATTTCCTCGATGGTGCCGATCGCGGTGACCGCGTCGATCGTCCGGTCCGTGTCGAGCGCGGCCGGGACCGCGATCTCGTCATCGGTCTCGCGGGTGACGACGGCCCGGTAATGCGGTTCGCCGAGCAGCAGTTCACGGTGGGTACCGACAGCCACCACCGTGCCGCCGCGGACGAGCGCCACCCGGTCCGCCAGGTCCAGCAGCAGCGGCGACGAGGCGAACGCCACCGTCGTACGGTCCTTGCGCAGCGCCTTGATGCCCGCGGCCACCCGTGCCTCGGTGTGCGAGTCGACGGCGGACGTCGGTTCGTCGAGCACCAGCGCCTCCGGATCGGTCATCAGCGACCGGGCCAGCGCGAGGCGCTGACGCTGGCCGCCGGAGAGCGACCGGCCGCGTTCGGTGATCCGGGTGTTCATCGGATCGCCGCCGGAATCGACGGACGCCTGCGCCAGCGCGTTCAGCACGTCGTCGCACTGCGCGGCTGACAGCGCGTCCTCGGCCCCCACCCGGCCCGACGACGGCACGTCCAGCAGTTCGCGCAGGGTGCCCGAGAGCAGCACGGGATCCTTGTCCTGGACCAGAACGGCGGTCCGCGCGGCGTCCAGTTCCAGTTCGTCCAGGGGGACGCCGCCGAGCAGCACGGACGGCACCTCGTGGTCCGCCGGCTCCTCGCCGGACGCCCCGTCCTGCGCCACCGACGGCTGTGCGTGGCCGCCCAGCCGGTCCGCCAGGCGCCCGGCCTCGTCCGGATCGCCGCAGACCACCGCGGTGAACAGGCCCTCGGGCGCCATCAGTCCGGTGACCGGGTCGTACAGATCCCCGGCCGGTGACGCGTCGACCGTCGAGGGACGGGCGACCCGGCTCAGCGAGAGCACCCGGACCGCGCGCTGCGCGGACGGCCGCGAGAAGGAGTACGCCATGGCGATCTCCTCGAAGTGCCGCAGCGGGAAGAGCAGCAGCGTCGCCGCGCTGTACACGGTCACCAGCTGACCGACGTCGATCTTCCCGTCACGGGCCAGCGAAGCCCCGTAGGTGACCAGGGAGATCAGCAGCACGCCCGGCAGCAGGACCTGGATCGCCGAGATCAGCGACCACATCCGCGCGCTGCGCACGGCAGCCTTGCGGACCTCCTGCGAAGCGCGCCGGTAGCGTCCCAGGAACAGCTCCTCGCCGCCGATGCCACGCAGCACCCGCAGCCCGGCCACGGTGTCCGAGGCCAGTTCGGTGGCCTTCCCGGCTTTCTCGCGCTGGAAGTCGGCGCGGCGGGTGGCCCGGGGGAGCAGCGGCAGCACGCCCAGGGCGAGTACCGGCATGGCGAGTGCCACGAGCACGCCCAGCGAGGGCAGGTAGAGGACGAGCCCGACACAGATGATGACGAGAGCGGCAGCGGCGGCGGCGAAACGGGAGAGCGCCTCGACGAACCAGCCGATCTTCTCCACATCACCCGTGGACACGGCGACGACCTCGCCCGCGGCGACCCGGCGGGTCAGCGCCGAACCGAGCTCCGCGGTCTTGCGGGCCAGCAGCTGCTGGACCCGGGCGGCCGCGGTGATCCAGTTGGTGACGGCGGTCCGGTGGAGCATGGTGTCGCCCACGGCGATCAGTACGCCGAGTACGGCGATCAGCCCACCGGCCAGCGCGAGCCTGCCGCCCGACCGGTCGACGACCGCCTGGACGGCGAACCCGACGGCGAGCGGCAGCCCGGCGATGGCGCACTGGTGGAGCAGACCCCAGGACAGGGACTTGAGCTGTCCGCGGATCTGGTTACGGGCGAGCCAGATCAGAAAGCGAGGGCCCGACCGGACATCGGGATCGCCGGGATCCGAGTACGGAAGATCGCGAATTTGCATGACGTCCCAAAGATTCGGAAGGAACTGAGGCCCACGAGGGCCTCCAGATACACGGCTGAACAGGTGGGGGGACCAAACCGTGCAATCCTCGCGTCCCGCCGGGGGCGCGGCAAACCCTTTTACGCGCACGGAGTGCGGCGGGCGCCGACGGGTCCGGGGCCGCGGGGGGTAAAGATTCGGCACGCATCCGCTGCCGCCCGCACGGATGGGTCAGGCCGGCCGCCACGGAGTGCGACCATGGACGGATGCTTATAGCCGGTGCGGTACGAGTGGTGGTCTCGGCGGCCGCCTGCGGTGTTCTGCTCACGACCCTGACGTCGTGCGGAGACGGACAGGACGCGAAGAAGGGCGACGCGCGGTCGGCCGAAGCCCGCAAGGACAAGGACGAGGCGAAGACCGTCGACCTGAAGCGCATTCCGGACGTCGGCGACCGGCTGCAGTCGCAGATACCGGCCGACTCCCGCCAGGTCGTCACCGTCTACGGCGCGGGCAAGAACTCCGCCGACTCCACCGTCGTGCTCTACACCAGGACCGGTTCCACCTGGGACAAGGTCGCCGGCTGGAAGGCCCACAACGGCAAGAAGGGCTGGACCGCCGACCACCACGAGGACGACAAGCGCAGCCCGGTCGGTGTCTTCACCCTCAGCGACGCGGGCGGCGTACTGCCCGACCCGGGCGCCCGGCTCCCGTACACGGAGTCCGCGTCCATCCAGGCCCCGCACTACTGGGCCAAGTCCCACTGGCACGACTTCGACTACGTCATCGCCATCGACTACAACCGCGTCAAGGGCACCGCTCCCAACGACCCGACGCGCCCCCAGGGACAGACCAAGGGCGGCAGCATCTGGCTGCACATGGACCACGGCAGCGGCACATCGGCCTGTGTGAGCCTGCCGAAGGCCGGCATGGAGAAGCTGCTGCGCACCCTGGACCCGAAGCAGCACCCGGTCGTGGTCATGGGGGACCGCGCCGGCCTGCGGGCCTGAGCGGACTTCAGGCCGGACCGGAACCGGGCCGGGTCGCGCGCTCCAGCTCCAGCAGCGCCGAATAGTACGAACGGCCCGTCGCCCGGTCCATGCCGATCTCGCACATCCGGTTGGCCGACAGATACGCGTCGTACTCCCGGGTGTTCACCTCGGCGGCCTCCTTCGCTGTCGCCGAGGCCGTCAGCTCCTCGTGCAGCATGCCGCGGTCGCCCGCGAACCCGCAGCACGCCGCGTCGTCCGGGATCACGACCTCCCGCGCGCACGCCTGCGCGACCGCCCGCAACTGGCCCACATCGCCGAGATGTTCCATCGAGCACGTCGGATGCAGGACCGCGGAACCCGCCGTGCGCAGCACCGTCAGCTCCGGCAGGAGTTCGTCGGCTGCCCAGACCAGGGAGTCGACGACGGTCAGCTCACGGTGCAACTCCCGGTTCTCATCGGTCAGGTACGGCTCCACCTCGTGGGCGATGCCCAGCGTGCACGAGGAGGCGTCGACCACAAGCGGCAGCCTCCCGCCCGCCGTCCAGCCCCAGGCGGCCTCCACGATCCGGTTGGCCATCACGGCGTTCGCCGTGTCGTACCCCTTGGAGTGCCAGATCGTGGCGCAGCACGTCCCGGCGACGTCCTCGGGGATCCAGACCGGCTTCCCCGCGCGCGCGGACACGGCGACCACGGCCTGCGGCAGGGACGGGACACGATGCCCCTCGGGCCCGCCGAAGATGCGGTTCACGCAGGCCGGATAATAGACCGCGACGGCACCGGCCCGTGACGTACGGGGAAGCGCACGGGCCGCGACCCGGGGGATCTCCGGGAGCCACGCGGGCATCAGATCGGGGCGCACCGCCCTGCGGGCGAGACCGGTGACGCCTTCGAGCAGCCGGTCGTCGATCCGGCCGGCAGCCGCGACCGCGAGCCGGGCCGCCGCCTCCACGGCACGGAAGTGCTTCGCCGTGAGCGCGGCGATCCGTTCCTCGCGCGGCGAGTGCCGCTGATGGCGGAAGTTCTTCATCATGACGCCCGTGTCGATCCCGACCGGGCAGGCGAGCTTGCAGGTGGAGTCACCCGCACAGGTGTCGACGGCGTCGTACCCGTAGGCGTCCAGCAGTCCGGTCTCCACCGGCGAACCGTCCGGCTGCCGCATCATCTCCCGGCGCAGCACGATGCGTTGACGAGGCGATGTGGTCAGGTCGTGGCTGGGGCACGTCGGTTCGCAGAATCCGCACTCGATGCAGGGGTCGGCCACCGGCTCGACGCGGGGGATGGTCTTCAGGCCGCGCAGATGGGCCTTCGGGTCGCGGTCCAGGACGATCCGGGGCGCCAGCACCCCGTCGGGGTCGATGAGCTGCTTGGTCCGCCACATCAGTTCCGTCGCCCGGGGGCCCCATTCCAGCTCCAGGAAGGGCGCGATATTGCGGCCGGTGGCGTGTTCCGCCTTGAGGGATCCGTCGAACCGTTCCACCGTCAACGCGCAGAAGTCCGCCATGAAGGCGGCGTACCGGTCGACGTCGGACGGCTTCGCCGCGTCGAAGGCGAGCAGGAAGTGCAGATTGCCGTGCGCCGCGTGGCCCGCGACGGCGGCGTCGAAACCGTGCTCGGCCTGGAGCGCGAGCAGCGCCTCGCAGGCGTCGGCAAGCCGGGAGGGCGGTACGGCGAAGTCCTCCGTGATCAGCGTCGTACCGGACGGCCGGGAGCCACCGACCGCGGTGACGAAGGCCTTTCGGGCCTTCCAGTAACCGGAGATGGTGCCCGCGTCGCGGGTGAACTCGTTGGTCACCGAGGTGACGGGCCTGACCAGTTCCAGTCGGCGCACGACACCGGCCGCCGCGCTTTCGTACGCGTCCTGTGCCGCCTCGTCCGGGGCGCGGAACTCCACCAGCAGCGCCGCCGTCGTCTTCGGCAGCCCGGCCCAGTCGGCCGGTACCCCCTGGACGCTGACGGAGGCCCGCAGGGTGTTCCCGTCCATCAGCTCGACGGCGATGGCGCCCGCTTCGTTGAACAGCGGTACGGCGGCCGCCGCCGCGGTCAGCGAGGGGAAGAAGAGCAGGGCCGTGGAGACGCTGCGGTCCAGCGGCAGTGTGTCGAAGACGACCTCGGAGATGAAGCCGAAGGTCCCCTCCGACCCGATCATGAGCCCGCGCAGGATCTCCACGGGCGTCGAGCCGTCCAGAAAGGCGTCCAGCCGGTATCCGTTGGTGTTCTTGATCTCGTACTTGGCCCGGATCCGGGCGGTGAGCCCGGCATCGGCCTCGATCTCGGCCTTCAGTGCGAGCAGTCCGGCGCACAACCGCGGCTCCGCGTGCGCCAGGTCCACGTCCGCCGAGGGATCACCGGTGTCCACCACCGTGCCGCCGGGCAGCACGAAGGTGAGCGAGGAGACGGTCCGGTACGAATTGCGGCTGGTGCCCGCCGTCATCCCGGAGGCGTTGTTGGCGACGACCCCGCCGATCGTGCAGGCGATCGCGCTGGCCGGGTCGGGGCCCAGCAGCCTGCCGTGCCGGGCGAGGGTGGCGTTGGCCCGCATGACCGTCGTCCCCGGCCTGATGCGGGCCCGCGCGCCGCCGTCCAGGACCTCGATCCCGGACCAGTGCTGCCGAACGTCGACGAGGATGTCCTCGCCCTGCGCCTGGCCGTTCAGGCTGGTGCCCGCGGCCCGGAAGACGACGTTGCGGCCCTTGCCGTGCGCGTACGAGAGGATCGCGGAGACGTCGTCGATGTCCTCGGGCACGAGCACGACCTGGGGCACGAACCGGTAGGGGCTGGCATCGGAGGCGTACCGCACCAGGTCGGAGACCTTCCAAAGGACCTTCCTCGGCCCCAGCAGAGCGGTCAGCTCCGCCCGCAGCGGCTCGGGGGTGCCCGGAGCCTGCTCGTCGGGCACCCGGTCGTGGGCGGGGCTGCGCATCGCACCGGGGCTCAGGGCTTCCGGCTTCGGCTCCAGCAACGGCATGTCGAGGTCCCCTCGGCGGCTCGGTGCGGCCTTGCGCACCCGGTCAGCAGCGGCGGCGCTCCGGCATTCCGTCGACCAGAGCGGTCAGCAGCCCGCCGAGCACCTCGCGCTGATCGGCGGTCAATGGAGCCAGGATCTCCTCTGCGGCCGCCCGGCGCCCGTTGCGCAGCGACCGGAGCGTGGCGATGCCCTCGTCCGTGATCTCGATCCGGACCACCCGGCGGCTGTCCGGATCGGGGGCGCGGCGCACCCGGCCGCTGGCCTCCAGACCGTCCACCAGGGTGGTGACGGCGCGCGGGACCACGTCGAGCCGCTGGGCGAGATCCGCCATCCGTGGCGCACCGTCGTACTGGGCGACGGTGCGCAGCAGCCGGAACTGCGCGGGTGTGATGCCGGCCGGCTCCAGCTGACGCCCCTGAATGCGCTGGAGCCGGCGGGTCAGCCGCAGCAGCTGTTCGGCGAGCAGGCCGTCGGGGTCGGGGGAATCCATACCGGGAACAATATCAGGACCTGGGTCATTGTGAGTAGAGGTAACAATGAGCTATGCTCCTATCTGCCCGATCGTCGCAAGCCCCGTGAACCGCGGATCCGCAGACCCGCACACGCGCGGCCCGCGAATCCCGACCGGGCCGCCGGTCACGGCGGTCGTCGACCGCTGCGCGCATACCGCCGCAGACGGTCGCACCCGTTCTTCCCTGTTGTCGCACGCCTGACGAAGGAGCCCATGAAACCCGACGAACCCACGTGGACACCCCCGCCCCGGGATGCCGGCCAGCCGCCCGCCGAGGTGCGCCGCATCCTCCGCCTCTTCCGTCCGTACCGCGGCCGCCTCGCGCTGGTCGGACTGCTCGTCGGCGCCTCGTCGCTGGTGTCGGTCGCCTCACCGTTCCTGCTGCGCGAGATCCTCGACACCGCCATCCCCCAGGGGCGGACCGGACTCCTCTCGCTGCTCGCTCTCGGCATGATCCTCACCGCGGTGATGAACAGCGTCTTCGGCGTGCTCCAGACCCTCATCTCCACCACCGTCGGCCAGCGTGTGATGCACGACCTGCGGACCGCCGTCTACGCGCAGCTCCAGCGGATGCCGCTCGCCTTCTTCACCAAGACCCGTACCGGCGAGGTCCAGTCCCGGATCGCCAACGACATCGGAGGCATGCAGGCCACCGTCACCTCGACGGCGACCTCGCTGGTCTCCAACCTCACCGCGGTCATCGCCACCGTCGTCGCCATGCTGGCGCTCGACTGGCGGCTCACGGTCGTCTCGCTGCTCCTGCTGCCGGTCTTCGTCTGGATCAGCCGGAGGGTCGGCCGCGAGCGCAAGAAGATCACCACGCAGCGCCAGAAGCAGATGGCCGCCATGGCCGCGACGATCACCGAATCGCTCTCCGTGAGCGGCATCCTGCTGGGCCGCACCATGGGCCGGTCGGACTCGCTCACCAAGGGCTTCGCCGAGGAGTCCGAGCGGCTGGTCGACCTCGAGGTCCGCTCCAGCATGGCCGGACGCTGGCGGATGTCGACGATCGGCATCGTCATGGCCGCCATGCCGGCCGTCATCTACTGGGCCGCGGGCATCACCCTGCAGTCCAGCGGGCCCGCCGTCTCCATCGGGACGCTCGTCGCCTTCGTCTCGCTCCAGCAGGGCCTCTTCCGGCCCGCCGTGAGCCTGCTCTCCACCGGGGTGCAGATGCAGACGTCCCTCGCGCTCTTCCAGCGGATCTTCGAGTACCTGGACCTCAGGGTGGACATCACCGAGCCGGAGAACCCGGTCCGGCTGGAGAAGATCAGCGGCGAGGTCCGCTTCGAGAACGTCGACTTCAGCTACGACGAGAAGAGCGGCCCCACCCTCAGTGGTGTCGACGTGGCCGTGCCCGCCGGCAGCAGCCTGGCCGTCGTGGGCCCCACCGGTTCCGGGAAGTCCACCCTCAGCTATCTGGTGCCGCGGCTGTACGACGTCACCGGGGGGCGGGTCACGCTCGACGGCGTCGATGTGCGCGATCTGGATTTCGACACCCTCGCCAGAGCCATCGGGGTGGTCTCCCAGGAGACGTACCTCTTCCACGCCTCCGTCGCCGAGAACCTGCGCTTCGCCAAGCCCGAGGCCACTGAAGCGGAGATCGAGGCGGCGGCCCGCGCGGCCCAGATCCACGACCACATCGCCTCACTGCCCGACGGATACGACACCCTGGTCGGGGAGCGCGGCTACCGGTTCTCGGGTGGCGAGAAACAGCGTCTGGCCATCGCCCGTACGATCCTGCGCGACCCGCCGGTGCTGATCCTCGACGAGGCGACGAGCGCCCTGGACACCCGTACCGAAGCCGCCGTGCAGGAAGCCATCGACGCGCTCTCCGCCGGACGCACCACGCTCACCATCGCCCACCGGCTGTCCACCGTGCGGGACGCGGACCAGATCGTCGTCCTGGACGGCGGACGGACCGCGGAACGCGGCAGCCACGAGGAGTTGCTCGAACAGGACGGGCGCTACGCCGCACTGGTCCGCAGAGACGGCCGCCTCACCCCCGCGGCGGGCTGAGGCGGCCGGAGCCGTTCGTCGAAATATTGAACGAACTTGTTCGTTACGAACATGTTCGTTATGGTGGGCGTATGACCTCTCGACCCCCCGCGTCCCGCAGTCGCCGTGAACGGCCGGCGAAGTCGGCCCTCACTTACGAGGGCATCGTCGCCACCGCGGTGGCGCTCATGCGCGCCGAGGGCCTGCATCGCGTCACCATGCGCCGCCTGGCGCAGGAACTCGACACCGGACCGGCGTCGCTGTACGTGTACGTGGCGAACACCGCCGAACTGCACGCGGCGATCCTGGAAGAGTTGCTGGGGGAAGTCGACCTGAGCCCGGCGGAGACCGCCACTCCGGACGCCGCCGCTTCGGACACCGTCCCCGACGAGGACTGGCGCGAGCGGCTCGCGGAGGTGCTCGGTTCCTACACGCGCATTCTCTTCGCGCACCCCAGCCTGGCCCAGTCCGCCCTGGTGGCACGTCCCGTGGGGCCGAACTACCTGGCCCTGGTCGAGGCGATCCTCGCCCTCCTGCACGAAGGGGGAGTGCCCGGGGCGCAGGCCGCCTGGGGGGTGGACGTACTGCTGCTGGTGGCCACCGCCACCGCTGCCGAGCAGTCCACGCGTGACCGGTCGTCCGACGCGGAAGAGGAGTACGACGCGCTAGTCGCCGCACTGCATGACGTCAGCGCCACGACATACCCGCGGATCGCCGCGCTCGGCACCGAGCTGGTCTCCGGATCCCCCGAACAGCGCCTGGCCTGGACCTTCCGCACCGTCATCAACGGTGCGCGGAGCACGCCGGTCACCACGGACTGAACGCCCCGGCGCGCGGCGGACCGAACCCCGCGGCCGGCATTCCCGTACAAGACGGAGGCACCACCATGACCACCACACACCACCCCATCGCGATCATCGGCGCCGGCCTCGGCGGACTGACCCTCGCCCGTGTACTGCATGTGAACGGGATCCAGGCCGCGGTCTTCGACCTCGAGGACGGCCGCGACGCCCGCACCCAGGGCGGCATGCTCGACATTCACGAGGAGACCGGCCAGGCCGCCCTGCGCGCCGCCGGGCTCTACGACCTGTTCCGCGAGAAGGTCCACCCGGGCGGCGAAGCCACGCGGGTCCTCGACCGGCACGCCACGGTACTGATGGACGAGGCGGACGACGGCGACGGCGGCCGTCCCGAGATCGACCGGGGAGACCTGCGCGACCTGCTGCTCGACTCGCTGCCCGAAGGCACCGTGCGCTGGGGCAGCAAGATCACCGACGCGAGGGCGGCCGGAGCCGCGGGGCACGAGGTCACGCTTGCCGACGGCACCGTCTTCACGGCCGGTCTGCTCGTCGGGGCCGACGGCGCGTGGTCCCGTGTCCGTCCGCTGCTCTCCGACGCCCTGCCCGCCTACACCGGGATCTCCTTCGTGGAGATGGACCTCTTCGACGCCGACGACCGCCACCCCGAGTCCGCCGAACTCATCGGCGGCGGGATGCTGTTCGCCCTCGGCGACCACCGGGGATTCCTCGCACACCGGGAGTCCGACGGCAGCCTGCACGTCTACGCCGCGCTGCGGGCCGCCGAGGACTGGCTGTCGACGATCGACTTCACCGACACCGAGGCCGCCAAGACGGCGCTGGCCGCGCACTTCGAGGACTGGGCTCCGGGCCTGCGACGGCTCATCACGGACGCCGACGGCCCGCTCGTGCCGCGGCTCATCCACGCGCTGCCCGTCGGGCACCACTGGAAGCGAACCCCGGGCGTCACCCTGCTCGGCGACGCCGCACATCTGATGTCGCCCTTCGCGGGCGAGGGCGCCAACCTCGCCATGATCGACGGAGCCGACCTGGGCCGGGCGCTAGCCGCGCACCCGGGTGACACCGAAGCCGCGCTGGCCGGATACGAGGCGCCCCTCTTCACGCGGAGCCAGCAGACCGCCCAGGATTCCGCCGACAGCCAGGAGATGATCTTCAACGACCGGGCACCGCAGCCGCTCGTGGACATGTTCGCCTCCTTCGCCGCGCAGTGACCCCCCGAACGTCCGATCCCGCACGGAAGAAGGGCCGATCCGCCATGCCGCCTTCCCACACCCGCCACACCCTGAAGGTCTCCGGCGCAGAACTGGACGTGCGCGTCACGGGCGACGGCCCGCCCGTCCTCCTGCTGCACGGTGCGCCCGGCCCCGACAGCGTCCAGCCCGTCGCCGATCACCTGGCCGGCCGCCACCGGGTGATCGCCCCCACCCATCCCGGCTGGGACGGCACCGAGCGCCCCGCCGGTCTCGACTCCGTCGGCGGCCTCGCCGAGATCTGTCTGGCCCTGCTGGACGAGCTCGGCACCGGCCCGGTGGCCTTGGTCGGTACGTCCTTCGGGGGCTGGATCGCCGCCGAGACGGTCCTGCGCGACCGGGACAGGCGCATCGAACGGCTGGTCCTGATGGATGCCATCGGCCCCCTCGTCCCCGGGCACCCGATAGCCGTGCCCGGTGGGGGACCAGGCGGGCCGATTCCCCCGCAGGCACCCGGTGGCGCGCCGTCCGGTCCGCCACCGGGCGTTGGCCCGCAGCCTGCCGCGATGGCGGCGCTGCGCGCGTACGCGGGTGCGGACATGCGGGACCCGGGTCTCCTCGGACGCCTGCGGGCCGTCACCTGCCCGGTGCTGGTCGTCTGGGGCGAGAACGACCGGGTCGCCAGCCCCGATTTCGGTCGCGCCTACGCGGCCGCGTTCGGCGACGCGCGGTTCGAACTCATCGCAGGCGCGGG
Organism: Streptomyces sp. NPDC127177; assembly: GCF_042672475.1. Taxonomy (NCBI): domain Bacteria; kingdom Bacillati; phylum Actinomycetota; class Actinomycetes; order Kitasatosporales; family Streptomycetaceae; genus Streptomyces; species Streptomyces sp. NPDC127177. The sequence continues at coordinate 132,532 of NZ_JBHXUW010000008.1, read as the reverse complement.
CCATCTGCCCGTCCGTGAGCAGCCCGCCGCCACGTTCGCGGTCCTCGACGGTTTTCTCGACTGACCGGACGGCGCACACGACGGCGCCGCCGCTCCCCGTCCCGCGGGAGCGGCGGCGGAGGCGGGCACCGGCCGGACGAGCCGGCCCAGGAAGTGGACGACGCCGGTGATCAGTGCCTCCGGGGCGCGTGTCGCCGGAGGCGGGGTACCGGACGGGGCGATCGGTGCGAGATAGCGTGCCCGCATGGTGAACGCGTCCCCGGACACCCCACCCCGTCGCAGGATCCGCCCGACCCGGCGGGGCCGGCTGGTTCTGCTCGTCGGCGCCCTGATCGTCCTAGTGGCGGCGGCCGCCGTGATCGTGCCGCTGCTGACGAGGGAACAGACGACCGAACCGACCCGTTCCCTGGTGATTCCCGAGGGGTGGCGGGCCTCCCAGGTGTACACGGCCGTGGACAAGGTCCTGGGTGAACCCTCCGGCACCACACGGAAGGCGGTCGCGACGGCCGACCTGCCCCTTCCGGCCGAGGCGAAGGGCAACCCCGAGGGCTACCTCTTCCCGGCCACGTACCCGGTGACGTCCCGTGCGACCCCCGCGAGCCTGCTGCGCTACATGGTGGACACGGCGGTCGAACGGTTCGGCGCGGACCGCATCAAGGCCGGGGCGCGGCGCAACGGGGTGACGGTCTACGAGACGGTGACGATCGCCGGCATCGTCCAGGCCGAGGCGGACACCGCCACCGACATGGGCAAGGTGTCCCGGGTGGTCCACAACCGGCTCGCGCACGACATGCCGCTCCAGATGGACTCCACGCTCAACTACGCGATGAACCGCAGCACCCTGGACACCACCACGGGCGACACGAAGATCGACAGTCCGTACAACAGCTACGAACGCAAGGGACTGCCGCCCACGCCCATCGGCAATCCGGGGGAGCAGGCGATGGCGGCGGCGACCAGCCCCACGGCCGGGCCCTGGCTCTACTTCGTCACCGTCGGACCGGGAGACACCCGCTTCACGAGCGACTACGCCGAGCAGCAGCGAAACGTCGCGGAGTTCAACCGCAACCGGCGCGCCGGCTGAGCGAAGGCACCGTCTCCGCCGTCGGGCAGCCACGTGTTCAGGCCGCGGGAGCCGCCTGTTCCACAATCGGCTCGGGCCGCTCCAGCAGCTGCCCGATCGCGTGCACCGCCGCCCGTCCCGCCCGGTTGGCGCCGATCGTGCTGGCGGAAGGCCCGTACCCGACGAGATGGACGCGCTCGTCGCGTACCGCCTGTGTGCCCTCGATCCGTATGCCACCACCGGGTTCGCGGAGCCTCAGCGGGGCGAGATGGTCGATGGCGGGCCGGAAGCCGGTGGCCCAGAGGATGACATCGGCTTCGACCTCGCGGCCGTCGTCCCAGGCGACTCCGGCCGGCGTGATCCGGTCGAACATCGGCAGCCGGTCGAGCACCCCCGACTCGCGGGCGTGCCGGACGGCATCGGTGATCGGAAGCCCGGTCACGCTCACCACGCTCTGCGGCGGCAGTCCGCGGCGTACCCGCTCCTCGACCATGGCGACGGCGGCCCGTCCCCGGTCCGCGTCGAAGGGGCCCTCCCGGAAGACCGGCGGACGGCGGGTCACCCAGAAGGTGTCCGCGGCCACCTCGGCGATCTCCATCAGATGCTGGGTCCCGGAGGCGCCGCCGCCCACCACGACCACCCGCTGCCCGGTGAAACCGGCGGGCCCCGGATAGTTCGCCGTGTGCAGCTGGCGGCCCCGGAAGGTTTCCTGGCCCGGATAGCGCGGCCAGAACGGCCGGTCCCAGGTCCCCGTCGCGCTGATCAGGGCCCGTGCCGCGTAGGTGCCCTCGGACGTCTCCACGAGCAGCCGCCGGCCCTCGCCCTCGCGCACGGCGCTCACCTCGACCGGCCTGTGCACCCGCAGATCGAAGGCGCGTTCGTACGCCTCGAAGTACTCGCCGATCACCTCGGACGACGGCCTGGTGTCATCGGCGCCGGTCAGCTCCATACCGGGCAGCGCGTGCATGCCGTGCACCTTGCCGTACGTCAGTGACGGCCAGCGGAACTGCCACGCCCCGCCGGGGCGCGGAGCGTGGTCGAGCACCACGAAATCGCGGTCCGGCTCAAGACCCGTACGGCGCAGGTGATAGGCGCCGGACAGACCTGCCTGTCCGGCGCCTGTCACCACGACATCCACTGACTGCACCCCGGCATTGTTCACGCTTCTACCAACAGCGCCGGTGCCGTGGATCTTCCCGCGCCGGCCGACCGCGACGACCGACCACTCCCGCCGGCCGACCGCCCTCGCCGGCCCAAGGGTTCAGCGCCCCCCGGCGACCAGCAGCGGAGCCCCGCCCGGCGCGGATGCCGGACGGCCGTTCGCCGCCGGCACCCCCAGCAGTGGGGACGCCGGTACGGTCGACAGCAGCCCCCGGGACGCCAGCTCTGGCGTGACGCCCTCGCCGAACCAGTACGCCTCCTCCAGATGCGGGTACCCGGAGAGCACGAAGTGCTCCACCCCCAGGTCGTGGTACTCCTCGATCCGGTCCGCCACCTCCGCGTGGCTGCCGACCAGCGCGGTACCCGCGCCGCCCCGCACCAGGCCGACACCCGCCCACAGGTTCGGTGCGATCTCCAGCTTGTCGCGCGAGCCGCCGTGCAACGCCAGCATCCGCTGCTGCCCCACGGACTCGCTGCGCCCCAGTGCCTGCTGCGCCGCGGCGATCGTGTCGGCGTCGAGGTCGCCGAGCAGCCGGTCGGCGGTCGCCCACGCCTCGCGCGAGGAGTCGCGCGAGATGGTGTGCAGCCGGATGCCGAAGCGGACCGTACGGCCCTGCTCCTCGGCGAGACCCCGGATCCAGTCGATCTTCTTCTTCACTTCGGCCGGCGGCTCGCCCCAGGTCAGATAGACATCGGCGTGCGCGGCCGCGACCGGCCCGGCGGCGGCCGACGAGCCGCCGAAGAAGATCTCCGGCAGCGGGTCCGGCGGCAGCGCCGTCAGCCCGCCCTCCACCTGGTAGTGCTCACCGTCGAAGTCGTAGGGCTGCCCGCTCCACGCGCCCCGCACCACCGACAGGAACTCCGCGGTCCTCGCGTAACGCCGGTCGTGGTCCAGATGGTCGCCGAACCTCCGCTGCTCCGTGGAGTCACCGCCCGTCACCACGTTGAGCAGCAGCCGCCCCCGGGTGATCCGCTGGTACGTCGCGGCCATCTGCGCGGCGAGCACCGGCGAGATGACGCCGGGCCGGAACGCCACCAGGAACTTCAGCCGCTCGGTGTGCTGGGCCAGCGCCACCGTCGTCAGCCAGGCGTCCTCGCACCAGGTGCCGGTCGGCGTCAGCACGGCCTCGAACCCGAGCTGCTCCGCGGCCTTGGCGATCTGCGCCAGGTACTCGATATCGGGTGCGCGCACCCCGCTGACCGGAGTGATCCGGTCCCGCTTGATCCCGCCGTCGGTGTACGCGTGCCGGTCGACGAGGGTGCGTCCGTCGCCGCCCGTGGGGAGGAACCAGTGCAGGTGGACGTTCATGAGGAGGCCTTTCCGTACGAGCGGGGAGCTGCCGAGGAGGCCGGCAGGTCGCGGTTGAAACGGGTGTCGACGTAGTCCTTGAAGGAGAAGCGGTGCGGAATGAGCTTCAGATCGGCGAAGGTGTCCGCGATCTCCTGCTCGGAGGCGATCGCCGCGGGATCGATGGCGACGGGTACCCGGGTGCCTGCCGTCAGCTTCACCGCGTCCAGCGCGACCTCGTAGGGCAGCCCGGTCTCCTTCGCCCAGACCTTCGCCCATGCCTCGGGGTGCTTGAACACCCATGCCTGTGCCCGGTTCAGACGGACCAGCAGATCGCCGATGGCCTTGGACTTCCCGGACTCCTTGAGCGCGGCGGGCGAGGCGACCTGGAAACCGAGCCCGTTGACGACGCCCTCACCCGTGGTCAGCACCCGCGCCTTGCCGCCCTGGAGCACCTGAGAGGTGTACGGGTCCCAGATCGCCCAGGCATCGACCTTGCCCCGGCTGAACGCGGCCAGGGCGTCCGCCGGCTGGAGGTAGTTCAGCTTCACGTCGGAGATGCCGAGCCCGGCCTTCTTCAGCGAACTGATCAGCTGGAAGTGGGCGGAGCTGCCCTGGGCGACGGCGATCGACTTGCCCTTGAGCTGGGCCGGGTTCCGCAGCGGTGAGTCCTTGGGCACCACGATCGCCTCACCGGCCGACGAGCCGTGCGTGGCGCCGACCACGGCGATCTTGGAGCCGGCGCCTGCGGCGAAGACCGGCGGGGTGTTGCCGACCCCACCGATGTCCACGGCACCGGCGTTGACCGCTTCCAGCAGAGGTGGTCCGGAGGTGAAGGTGGACCATTTGATGCGGTAGTCGAGGTCGTCGAGCTCTCCGGATGCGCGCAGGATGGCTTCGTAACCACCCTTCTGGTCACCGATGTTGAGCGTGACACTGCCCTTGCCGTCGGTATTGGCCGCCGTCGAGGCGGAGGTCGCTCCACCGCAGGCGGTGAGCAGCAGGGTGAAGGGCAGCAGCAGGGCGGGCAATGTACGGCGGTTCATATCGGTCTCTCTCCGGTCCGGGCAGATGGGTGTTCAGGAGGTTTCCGCGGGAGCGGGTTCCGCGGGCGAGGGGGCTGCCTCCACGCCGAGTTCCGCGAGCAGCCGGGTGCGCAGCGCGGCGAACTCGGGGGTGCCGGGGCTGCGCGGCCGGTCCAGGCCGACCGGCGTCTCGTACGCGATCACGCCGTCGCGCATCACCAGCGCACGGTCGGCGAGCAGGAGGGCCTCGTCCACGTCGTGCGTGACGAGCAGCACCGCACAGCCGCGGCGCTGCCAGAGCTCGGCCACCAACTGCTGGGCCTTGATCCTCGTCAACGCGTCGAGTGCGCCGAACGGCTCGTCGAGCAGCAGCAGATCGGGCTCACGGACCAGCGCCCGGGCCAGCGAGGCGCGCTGCGCCTCACCGCCGGAGAGCGTCCGCGGCCAGGCCCCGGACCGTTCGGCGAGCCCCACCTCCGCCAACGCCTTCTCGGCCACGGCGCGTTCGGGCTTCCCCGGCAGTCCGAGCAGAACGTTGCGCCAGACCCGCTTCCATGGCATCAGCCGCGGCGCCTGAAAGGCGACCGCCCGCCGCTTGGGGACCAGAACCGTCCCCCGTATCTCCCGGTCCAGGCCCGCGAGCACCCGCAGCAGGGTCGACTTCCCGCATCCGCTGCGTCCGAGCAGCACGGTGAACTCCCCGGCGCGCAGGGTGAGATCGAGCCCGTCGACCACGGCCCGGCCGTCGAAGGAACGGGTCAGCCCCTCGACGCGTACGGCCGCCTCCGGCAGTCCGCCGGCCGGTGCGGGGGAGGGTGCGGTCACTGGCCCGTGAAGGTCGGTCGCCATTGCAGCAGCAGCCTTTCGAGAATGCGGACGATGACATCGGCGGTGAGGCCGAGGAAGGCGTAGACGACCAGGCAGACGACGATGACGTCCGTACGGAAGAACTCGCGGGCCTGGTTCATGAGGAAGCCGATCCCGGCGTCGGCGTTGACGGACTCGCCGAACACGAGCGCCAGCCAGGCGGTCGCCAGCGAGTAGCGCAGCCCGGTCATGGCCCCGGGCAGCGCCCCGGGAAGCACCACGTGCCGCACCAGACCCCAGCGCCCGAGCCCCAGGGACTCGCCGGCCTCGATGAGTTGAGGATCCACACCGCGAATGCCCGCGTACACGTTGAGATAGAGATGAAAGGCCACCCCGAGCGCGATCAACGCCACCTTCGGGGCCTCGCCGATCCCCAGCCAGATGATGAAGAGGGGGATCAGCCCGACCCAGGGAACCGTGCGCAGCATCTGCACACTCGCGTCCACCAGGTCCTCGCCGAGCCGGGAGAGCCCGGACACCAGCGCGAGCGCGGTCCCGACCGCGCCCCCGAGCAGCAGCCCCACCGCGACCCGCTGGAGCGAGATCGCCATCGCCGAGGTCAGCGTCCCGTCGGCGATCAGGTCCGACCCCGCACGGGCGATGGTGCCGGGTGAGGCCAGCACGTCCGGATGCAGTACGCCCGTGGCACTGAGGATCTGCCACAGGGCCAGCAGCAGCAGTGGCCCGACGGTGCGCCGGAGCCACCGCGGCACGTTCCGCAGCCGCACCCCGCGGGCCGTCGCGGGGGTCACGGGTACCAGTTCGAGCGGACGAGCCCGGTCCGAATCCTCCAGGTCACCTGATTTCGCGGATTCAGCTGATATGTCGGGTGGGGCGAGAGCATGGTCGAGGGTCATGGGGGCTCCACGAGCGGTTCATGGGCAGGGCAGTGCCCCGGCACCCGGGCGCGCGACAGCCGCGCCGTACCGGTGGGGACCGCTGGGGATCCATCGCGGGCGTTCGGCGGGGTGGCGCGTCACGGGAGAAGAGAGGCAGGACGCTTACGACGTCAGGAGCGGATGGGCGAATCGCGCCCGGTCACTGACGGGACATGCGCTGAGAGGACGTCAGCAGCCGCGACAACACGCGGCGGAGGCCACCCGCAGCAGGTCGATGTGACCGCGCGAAGTGAGCAGAGCTGATCGGAACATGGCGCTGAACGTAGCGATCCGTTGAGGAAGCGGTCAATGGCGTCTCGGCACGTGGACGCGCGATCTTGCGGTACGGGCAGCAGAATGAGAGCCATGTCCACTGCCTTCAGCACCACGGTCCTGCACATCACCACGGGAACGACGGAGACCGTCACCGACCTGACCCCCGACTGCGAGCAGTTCCTCACCCGGACGGCCCCGGGCCGTGACGGCCTGCTCAACATCTTCGTCCCGCACGCGACCGCCGGTATCGCGATCCTGGAGACCGGCGCGGGAAGCGACGACGACCTGCTCTCCGCCCTGCACACGCTGCTCCCCGCCGACGACCGCTGGCAGCACCGCCACGGCACCCCCGGCCACGGCCGCGACCACGTACTCCCGGCCCTGGTGCCGCCGCACGCGACACTGCCGGTGATCGCGGGGCGGCTGGAGCTGGGTACTTGGCAGTCGGTGTGCCTGGTGGATACGAACAAGGACAACGCCGACCGTCAGGTGCGGCTGAGCTTCCTGGGCTGACCAAGATCGCTCCCAGGGGGCGGGGCCCTGAAGTAGGTTGCGTGAGGACCTTCCGGCGATTCCCGGTGGATCGAGCGCATGGCGTCCGGGCGCGGCGCATCGCAAGGCGAAGGAGCGTCCGCATACTGGATGTACGGGGACGCTCCGGCAAGGTGACGAGGTGCCTTAGCTGTCGTCGGGCACCCGACGGGAAATGCGGGCCGGCCCTTAGCTGTGGCCTTGAACATCAGTCAGCCTGCGAGTACGTCCTTCCACTTTTCTGAGTTCACGCTATGCGTATGCGGGTGACGGTCGGCTGTGATTCAACGCTTCGCAGGGACAAAGGGGCGGGTGGTTGCGGGCGTGTCCGTCTTGCACACGGTGCCGTCGGCGGGGTGGGTGCCGTGGAGGAGTGCGGCGTCCACTGCTTTGTTGACACACGAGTTGATGCCGTAGGAGCCGTGTCCGACCCCTTCACGTGTGAGCAGGACGGCGGAGTCCAGGGTTCGGGTCACGTTCTCGGCCCAGTGGTGGGGGGTGACGGGGTCCAGTCGGCCTGCGACCACCAGTGCCGGGGGCGCACCGGCGCCTGTGGGCGGCTTGGTGACGCGGTCCTTGTTCGGCGCGGGCCACCGAGCGCAGTTCAGGGCGGAGTAGGCGGCCCGGGTCCCGATCCGCCTGGCCTCATGAACAGCCTTGGTGGCTGCGGCCTTGTGTGCGGCGACGCCGACCGGGGTGTGCCAGTCGGCGCAGCGCACCGCGGTGTGGGCTTCGAACATCGCGGTGGGGACAGGGAAGGGGGATACCGTGACGCTGCTCCAAAGGGTGTGGAGGGGCGCGCCGTTGCCCTTCTGCGCGGCCAGCAGTGCCGAGGTCAGCAAGGGCCAGGTGTTCTGGTCGCCGGCCAGGGCTCGGGTAGCTTCCAGGGCCATGGCGCCGTCGAGTTCGCCGCCGGGGGCGGTCCCCTTGCCGGGTGCGATCTTCAGCGGCTTCGCTTCCAGCGTGTCGATCAGGGTGTCGAACGCGGCCTGTGGGTCGCCTGCCCCGAACGGGCACACGGCGGTCCCTTCGGTGCGGCAGGTCTTGAACCAGGCGTTGAGGGTTCGTTCGCTTGCCGCGGCGACGTCGTTCTGAAAGGGGAGGGGGTTGTCGAACCACTGGGTGGTGTCGACGGGCGCGTCGAGCACCATCTGGCGGACGCGGTGAGGGAAGAGGGTGGCGTACATCGGGCCGACCACGGTCCCGTAGGACAAACCGTAATACGTGATCTTGTTCTCGCCGAGCGCGGAACGGATCTGGTCGATGTCGCGGGCTACGTTGTCGGTGGACAGGCTGGCCAGGAACTTCTTGCTCTGGTGCTTGACGCAGCCGTCGGTGAACGCGGCGGCATCGGCCAGCAGTCGCGGCAGAGGTTTCCCCCCGGGGATCGCCGGGTCGAAGGCGGTGCCGGTGGCGTCAGCTCGCTGCTTGTCGGTCAGGCAGCGAACGGCGCGCGATTGGCCGACGCCGCGAGGGTCCATCGCGATGATGTCGAATCGTGCGAGCGCAGCGGGCGAGAAGGCGCCGGGAGTGCCGGCCGTCTTGGGCAGGTTACGCAGGGTTTCGGTGGCGGAAACTCCGGGCCCGCCCGGGTTGAAGACCAGACTGCCGATGCGCTGGGCGGGATCGGTGGCCCGGTGCCGCATGACCGCGAGCGGGATCTGCGCGCCCTCGGGCTCGGTGTATTCCTGCGGCACCTTGATCGTGGCGCATTCGAAATCCTTCCCGCATGCGCTCCACGTGAGCGGGTTCGGGGACGGCGCGGAGGCCGACGCGCCCGCCGCGGACGTGTTGCGCGGCTCTGAGGTGCCGGACGAACATCCGGTCAGGACCATGAAGGCTGCGGCGAACGCCGCCCCGTACCGGGTGGCGGTCCGGGGCCTCGAATGGATCATGATCATCTTCCTTTCGTCCCGCTTGTGTCATTGCGTGCGGCCGGGCTGTGCCGGTAGCGCGGGAAGCCGGCCGAGGGGGCCGGCGAGGTCGCGCCTTCCTTGCTCCGGGGAATCAGTGACCGGCCGTGTCGAGCAGGGGGGAGTGCCGCAGGCGGAGCGCGCGTTCCATGCTCGCCAGAACGGCTCCGCCCCCCAGTGCGAGGTTCAGCCAGATCGGCAGGTGTATCGGGGAATCGAATGTTCCGACCTGCTGTGTGACGGGAGGGATGTGTGAGATCGGTTCAGCGAGCTGCAAAAGGTTCAGGCCCACACCGATGACCAGCAGCAACACCGATCCGGCGGCGATCGCCCGGCTCAGTCCCGGATGGCGGGCACCGAAGCGTGCCCGCCATCCCTCTGCCGAGGCCGGGTCGGGCGTGAGCTGACGCGGCGGTCCGCCCAGGGGGCGGTAGTTGCAGCGCCTGATGCCGTAGTTGCTCATCGCCACCTCGATGACGCCCTCCTCGGCCGGGAAGGCCGCGGGCAACTTCGACTCGGCCACGTGCCTGCCGTCCAGGAACAGATGCGCCCGGATCCTGCTGGTGTCCCATCGCGCCCCGTGCCGTACGTCGACGGCGTACAGGCGGGCGTGGCTGCCGGCACCGGGGAGCTGTAGCCAGAACAGGGAACGCAAGGGGAGGTGCCACCAGCGGAACCGCTGCAGTTCCCTGCCGTCTCCCGGCTTCAGGCGCCTCGATGCCGCCCACTGTTTCCACCCCATGCTCCGCGCACTCCTCAGCACCTCGGCCGCACCCTCACTAGTACAGCGTGTCAGTGGAACGCTAGCACGCTGTACTAGTACGGCGTGCTAGTACGGCGTGCTAGTACAGTTGAGAAAGGTGGGAGAACTGAAGGAGAGCGGAGCATGGAAACGCGGGAGAAGATCCTCCGGGCCGCTGCGGAGATGATCGCCGAGGACATGACGGCCAAGCTGAGCGTGCGCGCGGTCGCCGCGCGTGCGGGAGTGAGTACCGGCTCGTTGCGGTTTCACTTCCCCACTCAGCGCGCCCTGCAGGACAGCCTGCTCGCACGGATCTACGCAGATCTGCTGCCCGGCGACCCGATCCGGGACCGGACGCTGCCGCCCCGCGAACGGCTGCTGAACTGTCTGCGACAGGTTCTCGCACCGCTCGGCACCAACGAGGACGCGCGAACCGCATGGAGCACGATCTATCGGAACTTCATCGAACCCGAGCCGACCGGACCGGTACGCGCCGCGTACCTTGCCCATGAGCGGGAGGCGGAGCGTCTGGTCGAACACTGGCTGGCTGCGCTCGCCGACGAAGGCGCACTGCCCCCGGGAGACCACACCCGCAACGTCAGGTTCCTTCTCACCGTCCTCAACGGACTCTCGGTCGAACGCGCCCTGCCCACCCGCGAATCCGTCCTCATCGCCGAAACCGAGACCCTCAACGCCGCCGTCGACCACGTCCTCTCCACCGGCCCCGCACCATCCGCCGGGCCGACTCGGCCGTGAACCGGACCAGCCACCCCTCCGCGCCGAGGCGCGAGACCACGGTGCGACTGGCACCGGCGTGGACGGACCGGCGCGGACGGACCGGCGCGGACGGACCGGCATGGTCGGCGGCAAGGAAGGGACCCCGCCCCAGTCCTACGCTCCAGGCAGCAGCTTCGAGCAGTAGGGGCGGCGCGGCGTGCAGCGGCACCTCGTACTCCTCGTACACCTCGGACGGACGGCTACAGGTGCCCGGGCGCCAGCCATCCTCGGGGTGCCTTAACGGAGTTCGGTGGACACGAAAAAGGACAACGCCGACCGTCAGGTGCGGCTGAGCTTCCTCGGCTAGTGGGTCGCGCCGGGCGGGGTCGTGAAGCAGGGGGAAGCCCGGCCGCGCCGACCGTGAACGGGCGGCCGAGGGCTCCTGAATCCGGTTCAGCTCGACGAGGGTGTGTGCCGGGGTTGGTCAGCGGCGGCCGGTGGACAGCGTGACGAGGAACTGGCCGCCGCCCGGCTCGATGCCGGCGGTCACCGGCAGCCCCGGCACCAGTCGGGAGAACCGGTCCACCAGCCAGTCCGCCGCTTCCTGGGCGTCCCGCCTGGTCGGACAGCGGCCCACCATCTCGCGGCCCCCCTTGCGCTCCAGCCTGCCGGCCACGGTGATCAGTGGCGCGGGTTCGACCACGTAGAGGCGGTCCGGCCAGGCGATGACCACTTTGACCGCGCCCTTGCGGGTGTTGCATCCGCGGTGTGCGAGCCGCTCGGCGACCTTGGCCTTCCGGTCGGCGGTCCGGCTGTCGACACTGGGCCCCCGCGGGTCGTTCACCGACTCGTCGGGGTCGACCGCTTCGTCACACACCCAGCAGCGCCAGCCGTCGCGCTCGGCCACATCATCAAGGAGACTCATCCGAGCAAACTAGCGTGCTCGGAAGCCCCCTGAGCACCAGGGCTCCGGCGGAGTCCTCACAGCTGCACGCAGCGGACCTCGTCGTCCGCGGAGCGCCTGCCGGGCGGCGTTCTGGTGCAGCCGTCCTCCGGGGCCCTCCCGCGGGTGGCGGTGTGGCCGATCGCGGTCGGGAAACGCACGGCCTGCGCGACCAGGGCGCGGTCCGGGGCGAGGTACGCCGTGGGCCCGGTCACGGTCGCCGAGGAACCGCGGCGCAGGCCCGTGTTCCATGGCGGGAGGCCCGGTGCTCACGGGCACCGGGCCTCCCGTCGATCGCTGCGAACCCGTGTCGCAGGGGTGGTTGCGACGGTCAGTGCTCCAGGGTCATCGCGTAGATCTCGAGGTCGCTGTTGCGTTGCCAGTCGAGTCCTCCGGACCCGGGTGCGACCCATGCCGGTACGGACGGTGTTGCCAGGGAGAGGGACCGGACCTTCTTCCCGGACCTCAGCGGGACGGTCGTTTCGTAGAGTGATGCCTTGGTCGTGGTCTTCCCGGTTCCGGCCTTGAGCTGGTACGCGGTCGTCAGCGCGACGGCGTTCCCGAAGTCCGGAGCACCGTTCTCCCAGCCGGTGAGTTCGAGCGGAACCGTCGCGGTGCTGCCGTCGGTGTAGGTGACGACGGCGGTGGCCGACGCGGCGCCGGTACTGCCGTTGTCGGAAGCGCCCACGATGTGCAGGCTGTGGTAGTCGCCGGAGGGCAGGGCGATCGCCTGCCCGGTGGACCTGACGAAGTTCTTCCTGCTCCCGGAGGTCGGGGGTGCCTGGTAGGTCACCCCGCCGAGGACGGCCGGTCCGGGCTCGGGCAGTTGGTCGGCGGCGAAGCTCAGGCCCGTGCCGTCGAAGTTCCCCTGGCCCGGCGCAGCGAGTGTGGCGACGCCGTCGTTGTTGTAGGCGGTGTTCAGATCGACGGCGCACGAGGTGTCCGTCTTGATGGCGCAGTTCCCGGCCTTCTGCACGACGACGGTGACGGTCTTCCTGACCGGAGCGGCTCCCGGGAGTTCGGCGGTCACCGACACCCTGTAGGTGCCCGCTTTGGTTCCGGCAGGAGCGGTGATCCGCAGCCGGTCGTTCATCTGGGCAGGGAGCCCGTCCGAGTCGGCCTTCGCCGTCGCGCTGGACGGGGACACCGACCATCCCTTCGGCGCCGTCGCGGTCACGGCGACCCGCGCGGTGTGCGGGGACGTGGCCAGCAGTGTCAGGCCGACCTGCTGTCGCGACGGCTGACCGGCCTCAGCCTCCATGGTGACCTGGTCAGGCGTGACGTCAGCGCTGAGCCGGTGCTGCGGATCCGGCGTCGTGCCGATCGACGGCGGGGCGTCCTTCGCCGCCGTCGCCCACGCCGTGGGCTCGGTGCTCAGGGCGTAGTCGATGCGCCCGCCGTGGGCGATGTCCGACTGGTCGACCCACGCCTTGTTCCAGGCCCTGCCGTTCACCGTCGCGGAGGCGATGTAACGGTTGGCCATGCTGGTGCGGGGCGCGGAGATCGTCAGGGTCCCGCCCTGCGTCTTCCCGTAGTGGCCGATCTCCACCCGCGCGTTCGGGAACTGCGGAGTGGTGATCACGTCGAAGTTGCCGCCACTGGTCGTGGGGTAGAGCCCCAGTGACGACATCACGTACCAGGAGGACATCTCACCCATGTCGTCGTTGCCGGGGATGCCGCCGGGACTGTTCGTGAACAGGGTCTCCTGTGCCTTGAGCACGGTCGCGGTGTTGCCGGGCTGCCCGGTCCACGCGTAGAGGAACGGCGCGATGAGGTTCGGCTCGTTGTTCGGGTTGTACTTCGTGGAGCCGTAGTAGTCGTACGGGTCGCTCACCCAGGCCGTGCGCGCGGTACCTGCCGGGTCGGTGAGGAGGTCGTCGTAGGCGAAGAAGTCGTTCAACCGCTTGTTCGTCGCGTCCTTGCCACCCAGCATGCCGATGAGTCCCGCCGGATCCTGGGGCACCAGCCACTGGTACTGGCTCGCGTTCTGCTCGTGCAGGGCGTGGTCGCTCGTGACCGGGTCGTAAGGTGTCAGCCAGGTGCCGTCGGCCGCGGTGCGGGGTCGGAACTGGCCGGTCTGCGTGTCGAAGACGTTCTTGTACGACTGGCCGCGCTGGGCGAACATCGTGGCGTCGGCCGCGTGGCCCAGGCCCTTCGCCATCAGGGCCAGCGACGCGTCGGCCGCCGCGTACTCCAACGTGGCCGACGTGCCGTAGTAGCAGTCGTTGTCGTTCGACTTGGTCGGGCAGCAGTTGCCGCTCGTGCCACCGTCGCAGTCGGCGTTCGACTTGATGTTGAGGCCGTAGGGGACGTATCCGCGTTCCGCGTAGTACGCGGCGCCGGCACGGCCGTTCTCACGGACGCTCGCGGGCGGCACCTCGGTCGCGTTCGCCCGGAGGTACTTGTACGCCTCCTGGGCGTCCGCTCCGGTGAGCAGCCCCTTCGACCAGCCCTCGACCAGGAACGGCGTGACCGGGTCACCGGTCATGATGTTGCCTTCCTCGTCCTCCAGGTACCAGCGCGGAAGCGCGCCGCCCTCCCGCGCGATCGCCAGGATCGACATGTCGATGTCGTGCGCGACCTCGGGAACGAGCATCTCGAGGAGCTTGTTCTGCGTCCGGTACGTGTCCCACAGCGAGAGGTTGCTGTAGGGGGTGTACTCCCTGGCGGTGTGGATCTTCTTGTCGGCTCCGACGTAACGGCCGTCGACGTCACCGATGATGTTCGGGTCGACCATGGAGTGGTAGAGCGCCGTGTAGTACGCGACCTGCTGGTCGTGTGAACCACCACCGATCGCGGCCTTGTGCAGCGTCGTGTTCCACTCGTCGTTCAACGCCTCGTGCACGGCGTCGAAGTCGAATCCGAACTTCCCCGTCTCCGCCGAGAGGTTCTTGTGGGCGCCGTCGAGTCCGGTGAAGGAGAGCCCCACCTTCGCGACCACGGGAGCATCGTCCTTCCTCGTGTCGAACGACACCCATGCTCCGTTGGCCCCCTTGGCGGCCGACACACGGGACCCCGGGCTGCGGTCCGTGCCCTTCCAGGTGCCGTACGACGCGAACGGCCTGCTGAGCTGTGCGACGAAGTAGGTCTTCTTGGAATCCTCGACCCACCCCTCGATCGTCCGGTTGCCGACGACGTGGATCTCGGAGTCGTTCACTCCCGCACCGGCGTTGAACAGCACGTTCGCCTGACTCGTCCGCGGGAAGGTGTACTGCTGCCACCCGGTCCGTGCGGTCGCCGTCAACGCGGCGGTCACGCCGTACCTGTCGAGCTTCGTCCGGTAGTAGTCAGGACCCGTCGTCTCGTTCTCATGGCTGAAGGCCGACGCGTACTGTGCCGGATCGGTCGAAGTCACCGCACCGGTGGTGGGCATCATCGGCAGGTAATTGAACCGACACCCGTTGATCGTCGTCTGGCTGAACCCGATGACCGTGTCGGATGACTCCTTGTCACACCCCGTGCCACCGCCCGTCTTCATCAACGGACTCTCCTGCACCAGTCCGAACGGTGCGCCCGCGGCAGGGAAGGTCAGCCCCTCGTTCTCGGTCCCGATGAACGGATTGACCAGCTTCGTCAGATCGGTGTCCGCTCCCGGCGCAGCGTCGGACGCCGCCGCTGCCGGCTGCGTGGCGGCGTCCGCGCCGGCCGCGCTGCCGGTGACAGATCCCGCGGCAGCGAGGGCGATACAGAGCGCAGCCGTCCCCAACCGGTTCCTCAGACACCGTGCCGCCGACCCGGTCCGGGTCCGTGTGTATCGCGTCGATTGCATACCACTCCCGTCGTGCGAACCCCTAGACATCGTTGTCAGGTAGACATCGTTGTCATGTACCGCACGCGACGCTAGATCGTCCCCTCCACCCCTGCAAGGGGTTACGGCTGCGTCACTTGGCTGAGGCGGCGACCGTTGCGTCAGCCGCCTGAGCGTCGGGTCATGGCTCGACTCCTGGTGATGGCACGTCTGAGCGGCCGACCGGGAGCGCCGTCCTGGCCGACCGTGCGAACCGGCTGCGGCGCCGACGGGCCGGCGTTCAAAGGGGAGCGGGCCGCGGCCCCGTGCCGGAGGTACGGGTGCGCCGGCGTACGTCGCGTCGGGGCGCGAACGACAACGGTGCCGACGTCTTCGGCCCTCTCCCGGACGGCCGGGCGCTTCGAGCGTCCGACCGCGGAACCCCTCAGCCGGTCGCGAGGGCGGCCGATGCGTCGATGAGGGCGAGCTGACCCGGGCTCGCTCTCCTGGTCCTGGCCTGTGCCACGAAACGGCCGAGCTCCGCGCGGACGGTGGCGGAGTCGATGCGCCTGATCACGGGCAGCGTGGGCTCGACGATCTGACAGGCGTCGTCGATGCGGCCGGCGCCGGCCAGGGCCGTCGCGCGACGGACCGTGAAGCGGGCAAGGGAGTTGCTGTCCGCCGGAGCGACCGGCCGGCGCCGGTGCTCGGCGGCGAAAAGGTCGGCGGCCGGCTCGAAGCGACGGAGGCTGAGCATGCAGGACGCCTCGACGAGCCGAGGGTTGCCGTTCTCGATGCGCGGGCCCCAGTGAGGGGTTCGGTCGACGACGATCTCGGCGGCATGGCTTTTGAACCGCTCCAGGGCCTCCAGGCACGCCACCGCGTCGCCACGGCGCGCATGCCCCTGGGCCGCGCGTCGCGCGGCGTGCGCGCGGATCACCGGGTCGGCCGCCGGGTGCCCGGCCGCCTGGTCGGCGAATCCGATCGCCGCACAGCTGTCACCGCGCTGCTGGGCGATGAACGCCTTGCGGACCAGGGCATAAGCGGCCACCGTTTCGTCCCCGCCGTTCGCGCCCCAGCGGACGGCGAGACCGGTCCAGCGCAACGCCTCCGCGGGATTTCCCGCCTCCTGCGCCATCCATCCCGTGTATTCGGCGAACCTCGACGCCAGCAGCCAGATCTCGGCACGCTGCTCGCCGACGGCGAGCGGTCCGGCGTCCGTCAGGATCCGGGTGATCGACTTCATCGAAGCGCTGACGAACCTCGGTCCGGTGGATCTGCCGATGTCCTTCAGCTCCCGGAGGACCCGCTCGTATCCGGCGGCCACGGGGCCGGCCTCGACGACGTCGCCGGCCCCGGCACCACGGCGGCCGGCCCCGGCCAGCTCGACGAGTTCTCCGCCGGTGCCGAAGGCCGCGTCGCAGGCCGCCGCCACCGCGGGCGACGGATTGCGCACCCCGCTCTCCAGATTGCAGATCTGCCCTTCGGAGACGTTCGCACGACGGGCGCACTCGCGCACGCTCCACCCCCGACGGGCCCGGAGCGTGGCCAGGACGACACCGAAGTCGCCCGGCGGCAGACGTGGGCCGGCCGTTCTCCCCGCCGGGGCCGTCCCTGCCGCACTGTCCGCCGGATCCATACCCGCCAGCGTACGGAGCCTTGCGGTCGCTATTCAATCCCCGGCGAATAGCCGCCGAGCGTGTACGTCACACCCGGAGTGAGCACGATCCCTGACGTCAAGGCTTGCCAGAGAGGGGGCAATTGTGCCGCGCGTCTTTCTCAGCTTCCGTAAACGGGACTCCCGGTGGATCCGGGACCGCGTCTACCGCGCACTGTCCGGCCGGTTGGGTTCCGACGAGATCTTCAAGTCGGGACAGTCGATACCGCCGGGGGCCGATTTCGCCGAGATCCTGCGGCGGCAGGCCGCCGAGTGCGAGCTCATGTGCGTACTGATCGGGCCCGGGTGGCTCGACGCCCGTGGCGAGGACGGTGTGCGGCTCCTCGATCGGCCTCATGACTGGGTCCGTCTGGAGATCGCGACAGCTCTGCGCGCGGGAAACCGCGTCGTTCCGGTCCTTCTGGGCGACGCGACGACACTGCCCGACGCCTCGGTGCTGCCTGCCGAGATCGCGGAGCTTGCGCGCCTGCAGTTCCTCCGCGTTCCCGAGACCCATCTGCCGGACGGGCTGGTGCGCTTGGGCGACGCGATGGCCGCTCTCCTACCCGGTACCGATGCCGATGACGGCACCGATGCCGCTGCCGACCCCGGGCACGGCACGGCGCCGGCCGCCGATCCGGAGCCGTCGATGACCATGACGGCGCATGTGTCCGGCGGCGGCAGCGCCTACCAGGCGGCCCGTGACCAGACGATCAGGCATGCGTGAGGGGCGACGATGGATCATCCCGGAGTTGACGGTGCTCATCGGATCGGACCGTATGCACTGCTCGCAAGAGAGAGCACCGTCGGCGGGTGCGAGGTCTTCGCCGCCCGTACCGACGAGGGGCTCCTTGCCACGGTCACGGTAGTGGGACCCGGACTCGTCGCGGCCCCGGACTTCCGGGACCGGTTCCGGGCCGCCGTCGAGGCGGCCCGGACGCTCTCCGGTGCCTTCCTCGTACCGGTGGTGGCTGCCGACGCCGACGCGCCGGTTCCCTGGCTGGCGACCCGGTTCACCGGTGGACTGCCGCTCCGGCGGGCGGTGGACCGGCACGGTGCACTGTCCGAACCGGCCCTGCGGGTGCTCGCCGACGGCCTCGCCCAGGCGCTGGCCACACTCCACGCGGCCGGCAGGGTCCACGGCGAGGTCGGACCGGACTCGGTGCTGCTGACCATGGACGGGCCCCGCATCACCGCCCTCGGGGTGGCGGGAGCCACCGGAAGCCCGGCACCCTCACCGACGGACGACATGTTCGACCTGGGGACGACCGTGCTGTTCGCAGCATCCGGAGGTGAGCCGGACACGGCTGCTCTTCCGGTTTCGCTGCGCGAGGTGATCGGCGGATGCCTGTACCCGCAACCGCAGGACCGTCCCACCGCGGAGCAACTCGTCGACTACCTGAGGCATCAGAACCTGCCCTCCTTAACGGGTAGTTGGCTGCCGCCGGCGGTGAGCGCGGACATGGCCGCCGCGACCGCGGCGCTGGGATCGGTGCCTGCCGGGGGCGGCGTCCCGGGTACGTTTCAGCCGCCGCCGGTTCCCCGTGCCGGTGCGGGCGTCAGCCGCCGGAAGCTGATCATCGGTCTGGCCGGTGGCGCGGCCGTGCTCGGCGGAGCCGCGACGGCCATCGCCCTCTCCACCGACTCGTCACCGGCACCCGGCACCAAGGCCGGTGGGGCCGGCCCCACCGCACGGCCGGGCCCCCCGTCAGGCGTGCGGTCCCCGTCGGCCTCCTCCGCGTCACCGTCCTCGACGGACGGGCCGGAGCCGGTCGTTCTGGCCGGACCCGACGCCACCAAGGCATGGTCGGGCGCCGGAAAGCACGCCCCCACCTGCCTGGAAGCATCCGACAAGGTGGTCATGGTGGTCACGGACACCGCCACGTCCTTCCTGGACACCACGACCGGAAAATCCGTTTTTCCCCAGCTGAACACGGCCAACGATTTCGGTAGGACCACCTTCAAGTACCCGACCGCCTACGCGGACGGAGTGTTCTACCTGCTCTGCGAAACGCCGGAAAAGTCCGGATTGCTGGCGGCGTTCGACGCCGCCAGCGGCAAGGTGAAATGGGCGACCAAGCCTGCCGACGTCGAACCCGGCGGCGGCACGCGTGCGCCGATCCACATCAGCGACTACGTGGCGGTCGCGGGGGACACCGTCTACGAATGCGGGCACTTGGTCGAGACATCCGGGTCGCACTCGTACAAGTCCCCGAGCACCGGCTACATCCGTGCGTTCAACGCCGCGACTGGCAAGAGGCTGTGGCGGGTCAAGGGCACGGACATCAACAACGTGCTCGTGCCGCCCACCGGATCCCACCTGCTGGCCACATCGGCCGTTCCGGGCAAGAAACCCGGCCGCGTCCAGATGTTCGACGCCGGCCGGAAAGGCGCCCGCGGCTGGAAGGTACCCGTCCCGCACGCGGCGTTCTACTTCACCAGCGGCTGGCCGCTGACGTGCTACGCCGCCGGGCTGTTCCTGTTCGCCGGCGGGAACGGCAACACACTGTTCGCCGTCGACGCGGCCACCGGCACCGAGAAGTGGCATCAGCGCTTCGATGCGAAGAACGGGGACCAGGTCCAGATCGGCACCCCGCTCTCCAGCCCGGACGGCGCGACGGTCTACGTGGCTGTCGGCAGCGATCTGGTCGCCCTGGACACGAAGGACGGCGCGCCCCGATGGGTCGCCACGCTCGACGGCGCCAACGAACTGGGCGGCTCCAACCTGTTCAACGCCTCCAGCCGGATCTCCGGCAGGAGCGCCCAGTGTTCGGCCGACACCGTCTTCGCCACCGACAGTGCCAAGACGCTGTGGGCCATCGACGCGGCCACCGGCAGGGCCCGGTGGAAATACAGGGACCCCGGACAGCCGGACGTGGGATTCCTCTGGACGGTGGGCGGCGACCGCGTGATCATCGCCTCCCACCTGACCATGACCGCGATCGCGGCCCACGGGCGGTAAGGGACAGGGAGCAGACATGGAGACGAGTGTGGAACTCGCCGGACTGGCATCGGCGGCCGCGGCGCGCCTGATCGACCTGCTGGCGACGGACGGCTGGGGCGCGGTCAAGTCCTCGGTCCTGGCGCTGTGGCGGTCCGCGCACCCGGAACGCGTCGAGGACGAACTGGCCGACGCACGCGACGAGTTGCTTCAGGCGCAGCAGACGGGCGGTGGGGAGGAGCTCCAAGGGCTGCTGGTCGCCGAGTGGCAGGCCCGCATCATCCGGCTCATGGCCGTACGGCCGGACGCCGTCGACGAGCTGCGCGCGCTGTTCGGGGAGGAACCGCGAACGGCGGGGGGCCCGGAACAACAGATCACCGGTTCGATGACGCTGGAGGCACATGTCTCGGGCGGCGACGCGTTCCTGGCCGGCCGGGACATGAACGTCACCAGGGGCGGACAGGCGTGACGGAACGCAGCACCGGCGCATCGCCCCACGACCGGCCGCCCCGCTGGCAGCCGAAACGGCAGGAGGCGAGCGCGACCGGCGGTGGCAGCGTCTACCAGGCCGGCCGCGACATCCACGTTCGGCACGGCGACGAGGGGCGCAGGACCGTGCCCGGCCCCGGTTCCGACCAAGTGCTGTGCCCGTACCCGGGCCTGGCCCCGTTCGGCGCGCCGCACAAGCAGTGGTACTACGGCCGTGAGCGCATGGTTCACCTCGTGTGCGAGCGGATGGACGCCCGGATGCGTGAGGGCGGCCCCCTGGTGCTGATCGGCCCCTCCGGGGCCGGGAAGTCGTCCCTGCTCGCGGCCGGGGTACTGCCGGCCCTGGACGACGGCCGGCTTCCGGTGGCGGGCTCGAGCACCTGGCCGCGGCTGCTGCTGACCCCGACGGCATCCCCGGCCCTGGCACTGGCGGCCGCCGCCGGGCTCGACGGCGAGACGGCCCGGCGGACGGCGGCGATGTGGCGGTCCGATCCCGCACGGTGCCTCGCCGGGCTGCGTGAGATCACCGGAGCGGGCGATCCGGCGCCGACCGGGGAGCCCGCCGTCGTGGGACTGGTCGTCGTGGTCGACCAGTTCGAGGAGATCTTCACGGCCTGCGGCGACGAGAGCGACCGGCAGTGGCTCATCGACGTACTCGACCGTCTGGCCCGGCCCACGGGCGGTGCGGTCGTGGTGCTGGGCGTACGCGCGGACTTCTATGCCGCGTGCACGGCTCATCCACAGCTGCGGGAGGCACTCCGGGCCGGACCCGTTCTGCTGGAGCCGATGACGGAGGGCGAGCTGAAGGAGGCGATCCGCCGCCCGGCCGGCAATGTGGGACTGGACGTCGAAGACGGCCTGGTCGAGGTGTTGCTGGCGGACCTGGGTGCGGCCGGGGGACCGGTCGGTGCGAGATCGGCGGGCCGGCTGCCGCTGCTCGCACACGCGTTGCGGTCCACCTGGCAGCAGCGGCACGGCCACACGCTCACCGTGGACGGATACCGCGTCACCGGTGGCATCCAGGGCGCCGTCGCCACCACGGCGAACAGGCTCTACGACACCCTGCCGCCGCCCTGCCACGACGCCGCACGGTGGGTGTTCCTGCGGCTCGTCATCGTGGGACGTGACGCCGACGACAGCCGACGGCGCGTCCGGTACGACGAACTGCTGCGTCACGCGCCGGACCCGGAAGCGGCCGGCAGGGTCCTGGACGACTTCACCCGTGGCCGGCTGCTGACCCGGGACCAGGACACGGTGGTGATGACACATGAGGTGCTCATCCGCGCCTGGCCCCGGCTGCGGGACTGGATCGAGCACGACCGCACCGGGAACCTCGTACGACAGGATCTGGAAGAGGCGGCCACGCTCTGGGAACAGGCCGGCCGGGAGGCGGCCGCGCTGTTCCGGGGCAACCGCCTGGAAACGGCCCTCGCCTGGGCCGAAACGCACGGGCCGGAACTCAGCGGCACCGCCCGGGCCTTTCTGGCGGCAGCCCGCCACCACCAGCGGCGCGGGCAACGTCTCCGGCGCGCCGCCGTCGCCGTCATCACCGCCCTGGCCCTGGTCGCCTCGCTGGCCGCGGTGTTCGCCTTCCGGCAGGAGTCCCACGCCCGGGAAGCCGCCGCCGCGGCCCTGCGCTCCCGTGACCAGGCCATCAACGCCGCCGTCACCTCAGCGTCCGTGCAGCTGGCACCGACCGATCCCTCACTGTCCGCTCAACTCGCCCTGACCTCATACCGCATGGACCCGACCCCGGATGCGGCGTCCCGGCTCATCACGACCGAGAACACCCCGCTGGACACCCGGCTTTCCGGCCCGCGCGGTTATGTACACACCGTGGCCTACAGCCCCGACGGGCACATGCTGGCGGCCGGGAACCTCCACCAGAACCTCGTCCGGCTGTGGGACGTCTCCGACCCCGGCCGTCCGGTGGCGCTGGGCCGGCCCGTGCCCATGGACCGTTCCGTCAATTCGATCCGGTCGCTCGCGTTCAGCCCGAACGGCCGGGTGCTCGCCGTCGGCGGCCACACCAGCCACAACGGCGACGCCGGTTCCGGCGGAATCGTCGACCTGTGGAGCCTGACCAGCCCCAGCCACCCGGTGCTGCTCGGCCGGCCGAAGAGTCCCGCCGTTCAGGGGTTCGACGCCGCGACCTCCATCGAATCCCTGGCGTTCAGCCCCGACGGCCGGACCCTGGCCGCCGCATGGGGTGCCGGACTCGTCAGTCTGTGGGACGTCACCCGCCCCGACGACGTCAGCTCCGCGGGAGCGCCCCTGACACTCGACTGCCCCGGCGTCTTCTCCGGACGAGTCGCGTTCAGCCCCACCGGACACACCTTGGCCGCCGCATGCGACGACGACGCCGGCACCATCAGACTGCTGGACACCACCGACCCGGCACGCCCGGACAGTGGCCGCTCCCTGAAGACCGGGCGTCGTGTCAACTCCCTGGCGTTCAGCCCCGGCGGCGGCACTCTGGCCGCTGGATCCAGCGACAGCAAGGTCCACCTGTGGAAGGTTGACGGCCCCGGCCACCCCGCCCCCCTGGGCGAGCCGCTGACGGGTCCCGCCCAGCCCGTCATGTCGGTCTCGTTCAGCCCCGACGGACACACCCTGGCGGCCGGCAGCGCCGACCGCACCATCCATCTGTGGAACGTCACCCGATCCGCGAACATCGGCCTCCTGGGCCGGCCGCTGACCGGTGCCGGCGACGCGGTGACCGACCTGGTGTTCAGCCCGGACAGCCGCACCCTCGCCGCCGGGAACGACGACGGCAACGTCGATCTGTGGAGTCTGCCGCCGACCCGGATCATCGGCGCCGGTGGCAACGTGGCATCCGTGGCGTTCAGCCCCGACGGGCGCACCCTGGCCGGAGGAAACCAGAACAAGACCGTCTCACTGTGGAACACCGCCGACCCCAACAACCCCGCCCCCCGAGGTGCTCCGCTCACCGGCCCCAAGGGCGCGGTGGGGTCCGTGGCCTTCAGCCAGGACGGTCACACCCTCGCCGCCGGCGACGGCGACGGCAACGTCACGTTGTGGAACACCGCCGACCCCAGTCACCCCGTGCCGCTTCCCGAGACCCTCACCGGGGCGGACGGGCTCATTCTCGCGCTGGCGTTCAGCCCCGACGGGCACACCCTGGCCGCGGCAGGCGACGACGCGCGCGGCAGCATCGCCCTTTGGGACGTCAGTGACCCCGCACACCCCGTCTCCCAGCCCGGCATCTCCAACTCACGCACGTCGTCCGTCGCATCCCTGGCATTCAGCCGCGACGGCACGGTGCTGGCGGCCGGCGGCGACAGCAGCAACGGCGAAGTCGGACTGTGGAGTACGGCGACCCCGGGGGCCCGCATCGGGGAGCCGATCGACCAGCCGGCCGGCACCAGCACCTGGGTGGCGTTCAGCCCGGACGGCCGCACGCTCGCCACCGGGAACAGCCGCGGCACCGTCACCCTGTGGAACGCCACCGACCCCAACCACCTCACGCGCAGGGGCAGTCCCCTGACCGTGCCGGGCGGCAGCCTGTGGTCGGTGGCGTTCAGCCCGGACGGGCACACCCTCGCAGCGGCCGGCGACACCGACAACGGCGCCATCAACCTGTGGAACGTCGCCGATCCCGACCACCCCACCGCCATCGGCCGGCCGTTGACCGTGGAGACCGGCATCGTCGCGGTGCTGGCGTTCAGCCCGGACGGGCACACCCTGGCCGCCACCACCGACGACGGTGTGGCCACGCTCTGGGACCTGAACGTGGAGTCCGCCATCAGCCGTATCTGCGCCGCGAGCTCGGGCGCCCTGAGCCGGCAGGAGTGGAGACGATACGTTCTCGACCTGCCGTACGACCCGCCCTGTGCGACCAGCGAGTAGAGCCCGGTCGGGTTGCCGGGGCCCCGGCACGCTGGGGTGACCGATGGTGTCGCCGCATGCGACAGGGGGGTGGGCCTCGAAAGCGGGGGCAGGAGGATGAGGACAGCCGAGTGCGGGAGGGCCGATGGCGAAGGACACGTCCCTGCGGGCGGTGGGATGGGCGCAGTCTTTTCCGGTGTCGCAGGGGGTACGGGCCGGTCGTCGGTGGACGCGGGGGCACCTGGCGTCCCTGGAGTGGACCGAAGGAGCCTCGGAGACGGTGGACGCGATACTGCTCAGCGTCTCCGAGCTGATCACCAACGCGCACGTGCACGCCCACAGTGACGCGCAGCTCGTCCTCACCTGGGACAGCCACTGCCTGCACGTGAGCGTCCACGACTCCGACCCCCTGCCCCCCGCCAAGCAGCCCGAAGACCTGACGACGACCGGGGGGCGCGGACTGGCCATCGTCGACGCGCTCGCCGACGGCTGGACCACGCATCCGCAGGAGTCGGGCAAGACCATCACCGCCTGCTTCGTACCACCGGGTGCACCGAAACCCCGGCACGACGGGAACGTCAGCTGAGCCCGCGGCGGCAGCGGCCCTGATCGGCGGGAACCCCGGCCCGGCCGCCCGCGGTGCCGACGGCGGCGGGGCCGGCCCGGCCCGACGTGAGGGTTCGCGCCGCGGGGCTCCGCACCGCCGCCGGTTCGCTAGCTCTCGCCGCGGCGTCGTACGTACAGGCGGTTGCCCTTCGGACCGGTCCACTCCAGGCGTACGACGCCGGCCACCGCGGCATCGCCGGTGCGGGACGGGTCGGCCCAGTATCCGGCGGCCGGATTACGGAAGAAGGTCGCCCACAGGTCTCCGTCGCGGTCCGTGAAGAAGTTGTTGTGCCCTGCGCCCACTCCCGCGGTCCAGCGCTCGGAGTACGGTCCTTCGAAGTGGTCCGCCACGGCGACGACCGCGTCGTACTGGTACTGCGTCCGGCCGGTGGCCGCCACTTCGTAGGCGTGGCGCGGGCTGCCGTAGGCATCGATCGAGGTGCGGTCCCACGCGGCGTGCACCAGGTAGTACTTGCCGCCGTGCTTGAAGACGTATGCGCCTTCGAGGTACGGCTCCGGCGCGTACGGCTTCTGCTGGAACACCGGGAGGTCCGTCGTCGTGACGATGTCCTCCATGTCGTCGCGGAACCTGGCGTAGAGGTTGTTGTGCAGCACCAGCCACGCGTCGCCTCCCTCCGAGTAGAGGCCGCCGTCGATGTGGTGGTACGCGCCGGGCTCGATGAACGAGGGCCCGCCGATGTACGAGTCGCCGAAGGGCTTCTCGAGGTTGCCCTCGGCGATGCGGTACGGGCCCGCGACCCCGCCCTCGCTCACCAGCAGGAAGGAACCGACCTTCCGGGAGTGGTCGCCCATGCACGCGACGATGTACCACTTGCCGCGGAAGTAGTGCAGTTCGGGCGCCCAGGCCTGGCCGCGCTTGCCGAACTGGTCGTCGTACCAGTACTCCTGCCAGGGGGCCACGACCGTGCGGCCGGGACGGTTCTCCCCGACGAACTCGGGTGACCACACCTTTCCGCGCTCGGCGCCCGGCCGGATGCCCGTGGTGTCGGCCAGTCGCCAGGGGCCGTGCAGGGACCGTGCCGTCCACACGTAGATGCCGTCGTTCCAGGGTCCGGCCGCCGTGAGGCCGGGTACGCGGGTGGTACCGGTGGCGACGTAGAGCGGACGGCCGTCGACGACGAAGCAGTTGACGTAGGTGTCACGCATCCAGACGCGCCCCGACTCCTCGTCCTGGGGGCGGAGTTCGAGGGGCAGTACAAAGGAGTTGTCCTCGCGTGGCCACAGGTCCTGGCGGGCGTCCGCGAGTCCGTACGGCTCGGGCTCGGGCCAGTTCGACGGATAGCGCGTCGGCGGGTGCGGCCGGCCTTGCTGCTGCGTGTGCGCGGGAAGCGCCTGGGCTGTGGCCGTGGGCAGCGCGGCCACTCCCACGGATCCGGCTATGCCGGCCAGCACGGACCGCCGGCCGGGGTGCTTTCCGTTCTCGGATCTCGTCATCGGTCTGTCTCCTTCGTCGTCAGGGGTGACGCGGTGTGCTGTCCCCGCGCGGTTCATGGCCGTCCGGCCTCGGAGCGGCCGTCGGAGCCCTCGGACTCGAAGGCGGAGAGCGTGGTGTCGTAGTCCGTCTCCACGTCGTACATCGGCGTCATCCAGTGGTAGAAGTTGTCGCCGCGTGCACGGAGCAGGTCGTACAACTGCCGGGTCAGCGCGGTGCGTACGCCGAGCAGCTCCGGGTGGTCGTAGCGGTTGTGCAACTCGTCGGGGTCGGCGTCGAGGTCGTACAGCTCGTTGCGCGACTCGGGATTGATCACCAGCTTGTGGGATCTGGTGCGCAACATCCGCTGTGGGTAGGGGAAGTGGTGGCCGTGGAACTCGGCGAGGTGGTGCTCGTCCCACCGTGGGTGCTCCCCGCGTACGAGAGGCAGCAGGCTGCGGCTGTCCACGGCCGGCTCCGTCGCGCTGCCCGCCAGGTCGAGGATGGTGGCGGTGCAGTCGGTGAGGGAGACGAACTCCTCGCGGACCTGGCCCTGCGGGGCGCCCGGGACCTTCAGCAGCCCAGGTATGCGGTAGATGTCCTCGTACATCGCCGGGCCCTTGTCGTGCAGCCGGTGGGAGCCGGTGAACTCACCGTGGTCGGCGGTGAAGAAGACCGCGGTCCGGTCGTCGAGCCCCAGTTCGCGCATGGCGTCGAGGATGCGGCCGATCTGTTCGTCGATGAGGGTGACATAGCCCCAGTAGACGGCGATCAGCTTCCGCGACTCCTCCAGTGCCATGGTGTCGAAGGCCCACAGCTTGCTGTAGTTCTCCTGGACGGGCGGTTTCGCGGCGAAGGTCTCGCTCACGGAGGCGGGCAGTTCCACCAGCCCGGGGTCGTACATGTCGTAGTAGGCGTCCGGCAGGATGTACGGCAGGTGCGGGCCGAAGAAGTGGGTGGCCAGGAAGAACGGCTCACCGTCGCCGTGGTCCTCCCGCGTGGCGAAGCGGCGGAGCATCTCGATGGTGCGTGTGGCGAGGTAGTACTCGAAGGTGGCTTCGACCGGCTGGTGGAGACGGGCGGCAAGGAGGTTTCCGGGGCTGCCGTTGGGCGTGGTGCCCCGCACCGGATCGGTGATGCGGTACGGGGGCAGCCCGTTCTCCGCCAGGTAGGCGAGGTAGTCGGGATGGTCCACGGGGTTGTGCCAGCCGGTCAGGTCGGGGCCCTCGAACCCGTAGTCGGCGGCGTTGCGCCGCACACCGCCGTGCCACTTGCCGAGCAAGCCCAGGTTGTAGCCCTCGGAGCGCAGTTGCTCGGAGAAGGTGAACTGGCCGTCGGAGAGATCCTCGAGATAGCCGACGTTGCGCTCGTAGTTGGCGAGCAGTCTGTGCCGGAACGGGGCCGCGCCGGTGAGCAGGCTGGCGCGCGCCGGGGTGCAGATCGCGGTAGGGGTGTAGAAGCTGTCGAACCGGGTCCCCTCGTCCGCGAGCCGGTCGAGGTTCGGGGTGTGCGTGTGCGGATTGCCGTACGCGCCCAGGGTGTCCACCCGGTGTTGGTCGGTCATCAGGAAGAGCATGTTGCGGCGCACGGAGGGCCTTTCGGGTCGGTCCGGCTCGCACGTCGGCCGGGGCGGGCGGACGCGTCGGACGTCGGCGTTTCGGGCACGTCGGCATGACGCCCCGGCGGAAGCCGGTCCGGGACGGCCGGTGCGGCTTCGGTGCGTGCTCGGCGGTGTCGTGCGACGCATGCTCCGGCCTGGCGATTATTTAAGTCAAGAGCATGGACTCAAATCCTGCGCAGGTGCCCCGACGAGCTGTCCGGTCGCCGCCGCGCGCCGCCGAAAAGCCGCGGGACGGGGCACCCGACACATCTGCACCGTACACGGAAGCCGATCGGGGCGGTGTCGATGCGGGAGCTGTTGACACATGGCGTTCATATGAACAATTTGTTTCGGGTCATTGACGAAAATACGCGGCGCTCACATGCTGTCCTGCATGCACGAACACGACGGTCCGCTGACTCGCCTCCGCCGCAGCCATGAGCAAGTGGTCCTCGAACTGCTGCGCAGGCACGGCCCGCTGAGCCGCGCCGAGTTGGGCGACCGCAGCGGGCTCTCGCGCACCACGCTCCACGACATCGTCGCCGGGCTGGTGGGCAATGGCTCGGTGGTCACCGGCACACCGCATGTCGAAGTACGCAAGCGGGGCCGGCCGGTGGAGAAGCTCAGTCTCAACCCGGCCGCCGGCGAGGCGGTCGGCATCGACTTCGCACGCCGCGCCGTGCATGTCGCGGCCGTCAACTTCGCCCACGAGGTGATCGGTTCGGCGAGCGAGGCGCACGCCGCGGACCTGTCCTGGCCGGAGCGGATCGATATCGCGGGACGTCTCCTCGCCGAATCGGCCACCGTCCAGCTCGACGCACTCAGCGCGATCGGTGTCGGTGTGGTCGGGCCGATCACCGACCCCGGCAGTGAGAACGCCCGTGCGCAGGGCATCGACGGCCTGCCTGACCTGCTGCGCAAGCAGTTCGGTGTGCCGGTGCTCCTGGACAACAACACCCGGCTCGCCGCGCTGGCCGAGGCGGTGTGGGGTGCGGCGGCGGACAGCAGCGACGTGCTCTACCTGCGGTTGTCGCACGGCGTCGGCGGCGGCATGGTCGTGGGCGGCGCGCTGCACCGCGGCCGCAACGGTCTGTCCGGGGAGCTCGGGCACATCACCGTGGACCCGGCCGGCCGGCCGTGCGACTGCGGCAAGACCGGCTGTCTGGAGACCCGGGCCTCGCTCGACGCTGTCATGCACCGCTACCGCGAAGCCGGTGGCCGGGCCGACGACATCGCCGGGTTCCTCGACGCCGCCGGTGCCGGCGAACCGCCGGCCCTGAAGGTGCTGGAGCACGTGGGCGCCGATATCGGCGGGGTGCTGGCCGCGGTCTGCCAGGCCGTCGGTCCGGGCGTCGTCGTCGTCGGCGGCGAGCTGGCGGAAGCCGGCCCCGCCCTGCTCGACCCGGTCGAACGGGCCCTGCGGCAGCACCTGATGCCGATCGCCCGCCCACATGTGGACGTACGGCGCGCGACGCTCGGTGAAGCGGGCAGCGCGCTGGGCGGCATCACCCTCGTTCTCCACGAATCCCCCCTGCTCTCCCACTACCCGCAGCCCGTCCCCGAGGAGAACGCGTGAAGCCCCCAGCGAGGAACCCATGGCTGTGATCGCTCCTCCGGAGAAAACAGCCGCCGAGGGACGGCGGCAACCGCGCCGCTCCCGGCGCCGGCCCCTGCTCCTCAACGTCGTCGCAGTGGCGGCAGGCATCGCCGTCTGGGGCGTCGTGGCCGCCCTGGGGCTGGTCGAGAACCTGCCCGCGCCGGCGGCGGTGGCGACGAAGGCCGGCACCATGATCTCGGACGGGACCCTGGCCTCCGACACCGCCGCCAGCCTGCGCCGGGTCTTCCTCGGCTACGCCATCGGCGTCGCCGTGGCCATCCCGGTCGGCTTCCTCATGGGCTGGTACCCCACCGCGCGGGCCCTGATCGAGCCGTACATCCAGTTCTTCCGCACCATTCCTCCGCTGGCGCTCATCCCGCTGGCGGTCGTACTGCTGGGGATCGGTGAGGTGCCGAAGATCGCCGTGATCTTCCTGGCCTCGTTCATGTCCTGCGTCCTGTCCTCCTTCCAGGGAGTCATCGACGTCGACAGAACACTCATCAACGCGGCCCGGGTGCTCGGCGCATCGGACCGCACCATCTTCGCCAAGGTGGTCGTACCGGCATCCACCCCGTTCATCCTGGTCGGCATGCGGATCGGC
Source organism: Streptomyces sp. NPDC127177 (assembly GCF_042672475.1). NCBI lineage: Bacteria > Bacillati > Actinomycetota > Actinomycetes > Kitasatosporales > Streptomycetaceae > Streptomyces > Streptomyces sp. NPDC127177. The sequence goes on along the minus strand of NZ_JBHXUW010000008.1, from coordinate 102,629 downwards.
CTCGGCGCGTCCTGGGCCACCGTGGTCGCCGCCGAACTCATCGGCGCGCAGGAGGGGCTGGGCTATCGGATGCAGAAGGCGTCCACCTGGTTCGACATGGACGCGATCTTCGTGTCCCTGATCACGATCGGCGTGCTCGGGCTCCTCATGGACCGGCTGTTGCTGCTGGCCGAACGGCGCCTCACCGGCTGGCAGGAGCGACGATGAACAGCAAGATCAGTTTCCGTGACGTGGTGAAGACCTTCCCCGTGAAGGACGCCTCCTTCACCGCGCTCGGCGGGGTGAGCCTGGACATCGCGGACCAGGAGTTCGTCACCGTCGTGGGCCCGTCCGGCTGCGGCAAGTCCACCCTCATGAGCATGGCCGCGGGACTGCAGGAGCCCGACTCGGGCAGCGTCCTCGTCGACGGAACGCCGGTGTCGGGACCCGCCCCCGACCGGGGGGTGATCTTCCAGCAGTACGCGCTCTTCCCCTGGCTGACCGTGCGGCAGAACGTGGAGTTCGGACTCAGGATCGCCTCTGTACCCGCCGCCGAGCGACGCCGGCGCACCGACCTGGCCATCGGCCTCGTCGGCCTGGAGGAGTTCTCCGAGGCGCTGCCCAAGACCCTGTCCGGAGGAATGAAGCAGCGCTGCGCCATCGCCCGTGCGTACGCGGTCGATCCCCAGGTGCTGCTGATGGACGAGCCGTTCGGGGCGCTCGACGCCCTGACCCGGGTGCAGTTGCAGGACCAGCTGCTGCGGACCTGGAGCCAGGAGAAGCGCACGGTGCTGTTCATCACGCATGACGTGGACGAGGCCGTCTACCTCGCCAGCCGGGTCGTCGTCATGGCCGCCAGGCCCGGTCGCGTCCACCGTGTCATCGACGTGGACCTGCCCTACCCCCGCACCGAGGAGATCCGGCTCTCGCCCGAGTTCCTGCACATCCGCAACAAGGTGTGGAACTCCGTGTACCACCAGGAAGCCCCGCCCCGGGCCGCCTGACCCGTCCCTCCGGGGACCTCGTACCAGGAACTTCGCAGAACCAACCCGCGTACCACCGCGAGAGGAAAATCCAGCATGCCCAGAAAGTCGATCAGGCACGCCGTCACGGCGCTGCCCCTCGCGTTCATGCTCTCGCTGTCCCTCAGCGCCTGCTCCGACAGCGCTTCCGAGGACGACGGCACGGTCCGGTTCGGCTACATCGGCGACTACAACGGGGCCAGCCTGCTGGCGATCGCCGACAAGCAGGGGCTGTGGAAGAAGGCGGGCCTGAGCGCACAGGTCAAGTCGTTCAACAACGGTCCCGTGCAGGTCCAGGCGCTCAGCGCCGGTGACCTCGACTACGGCTACATCGGCCCCGGTGCGATGTGGCTGCCCGCCTCCGGCAAGGCCAAGGTCATCGCCATCGACACCCTCACGTACGCGGACCGGGTCATCGGTCAGCCCGGCACGAAGTCCATGAAGGATCTCAAGGGCAAGCGGGTCGGCGTCCCCGAGGGCACATCCGGTGACATGGTCCTCAACATCGCCCTGGAGAAGGCCGGGATGACCGCGAAGGACATCGAGAAGGTCAACATGGACCCCTCCACCATCGTCTCCGCCTTCTCCTCGGGGAAGATCGACGGCGCCGGCTTCTTCTACCCCGCCATCGACACCATCAAGAAGAAGGTTCCGGGCCTTGAGGAGATAGCCAGTACCAAGGACACCGGAGACGCCTTCCCCACCGCCTTCGTCGCCGGAACCAAGGTCCCCGAGGCGAAGAACAAGAAAGTGATCAAGGTGCTGCAGCAGGCCAACGACTGGCGCAAGCAACACCCCGAGGAGACCCTCGCGCTCACCGCGAAGATGCTCCAGGTCACCGAGGCCCAGGCCAAGGCCGACGCCTCGCACGTCGAGACGCTCTCCACGGCGGACCTGGTCGCGAAGACCAAGGGGGGAGAGGTGAACAAGTGGCTGGAGAAGCTCGGCGAGTTCTCCGTCCGCAACAAGCTGCTGGACGACAACCCGGACCCGGGCGACTACTACGACGGCGACCTCTACGAGCAGGCCTACGCCAAGTAGTCCCTGACCGGGGAACGATCCCCTCGCCCGACGCCGGGCCTTCCCCCCGGCGACCGACGACATCCGCAGGACAGCCATGAGCAGCACCGCCGACACCGCGGGGCGTGGCACGCAGCCGAGCAAGAGCTGCTGCGCCCCCTCGGGCCCGAAGCCGCGGGCCCGTGACATCCCGGACCCACCCGGAGAGGGAGACCGCTCAGCCACGCCCGCGTGCCCTCCCGCCGGGCACGCCGACCGGGTGACCCTTCCCGGGGGCACCTTCCGTATGGGCAGCGAGGACGCGGACGTGAACCCCGGTGACGGTGAGGGGCCCGTCCGCGGGGTGACCGTCCGGCCCTTCGCCATGGACGCCTACGCGGTCACGAACGCCCGCTTCGCGGCCTTCGTAGAGGAGACCGGCTACCTCACGGAGGCGGAGGGGTTCGGCTGGAGCTACGTCTTCGCGAAGTTCCTGCCGGGCTCCCTGCGCAAGACGTCACCCCGCCCGCCGGCGACCCCGTGGTGGTGCGGTGTCCGAGGAGCCGCCTGGAACAGGCCGGAGGGGCCGGACAGCCGTCTGGACGGCCGCTGGGACCACCCCGTGGTCCATGTGTCATGGCGGGACGCGTCCGCCTTCTGCCGGTGGGCAGGGGGGCGGCTGCCCACCGAGGCGGAATGGGAGTACGCCGCACGCGGGGGCCTGGACCAGGCCCGGTACCCATGGGGCGACGAACTCACCCCGGGCGGGGAGCACCGCTGCAACATCTGGCAGGGCACCTTCCCCTTCCGCAACACCGAGGCCGATGGCTTCGCCGGCACCGCTCCCGTACACGCCTTCCTCCCCAACGGATTCGGCCTCCACAACGTCGCCGGAAACGTCTGGGAGTGGTCCGCCGACCCTTGGCAGGACGAGGATCCCGACCGCCGCGCGATGCGAGGCGGCTCCTACCTCTGCCACGACTCGTACTGCAACCGGTACCGCGTCGCCGCCCGGACCGCCAACACCGTCGACAGCTCGGCGGGCAACCTCGGCTTCCGTATGGCCCGCGACGTCGGCTGACACCTTGCGGGCGGCGCCGCTCCCGGGACCGGCAGATCAACCCCTTTGCCGGGCAACGAGGTTCACCGCCCCCGCTGCGGTGTGATCTGCACGGCGAGGTCGTTGTCGAGCGTGTAGTACGGACGCGCGGACACCTCGCCGAGCACGGTCGCCGGGTAGACGAAGACCGTCTTGCGGTCCGCGATATCGTCCAGCAGCCGGGCCACCCGAATCCGCGGCGCGCCGCCCGCCGGGCGTACGAACACGTCCCAGACCACCGGCGCCTCCCCGGCACCGGGCCCTCCGCCCTCCGCCACGAGCTCCCGATAGCCGACGGTGAACGAGAAGTCCTGGCCCCCCTCCGACTCTGAACGCAGCGCGATCTGCCGTACCGAGGAGTCCTTCCCCCGCCGGCTCAGCGACGCCACCGCGCCTTCCCCCAGCCGGGCGCCGAACAGCCGCGCCGTCACGGTCACCGAGTCGTCCGCGACGACGATCCGGCCGGCCTCCGCGTGCGTGGCCCGCCACCAGGCCCGTACGGCGAGCCGGCCGTCCTTGGTGGCGTACGGGATCCGGACCGCCACCGGTGCGGTCCGGCCGTCGCCCCCGCCGGACACCAGCGTGCGCAGATCACGCAGACCGGGCAGCAGCGGTGTGCGATCCTCCCCGGGCGCGCCCACGACATAGGCGTCCCAGCGGCCCTCCTCCAGAGCCGGGGCCGCCTCCAGTACGGCCCGCCACCGGTCCCGGCCCGCGGGCTCCAGCTCGACGTAACGGCCGGTCTCCTCCGGCTTCCCCTTCTTCGGGCGGAGTCGGAGCAGCAGACCGGGACGCGCCGAGGCGGGCAGAGCCCATCGCACGCGTACGACCAACCGCCCTTCCTCCTCCACGGTCGCCTCCCCGCGGGGCTTCTCCACCGGTTCGTTCATGTCGGCGTCGTCACTCATCGCCGCGCCTTCCGTACGGTCCTCACGACACTGCCGGCCGCGACGAGCATGGTGTCCCTGGCCGCGTAACCACCGCTCACCAAGGCGTGGTCCGTCCCACGGGCCGGCCGGTCGCCGCCCCGGGCCGCCAGCAGCTCCTCGAACAGCTGCTCCGCCTCGGCCACTACGGAGGCGGGGGCGTAACGCCGGGAATTCTCCAGGGCGTTGCGCCCCATGCGTCGGCGCAGTTCGTCGTCGCCCACGAGGTCCAGCAGGGCGCCTGCCAGCGCGTCCGGGGCTCCGACCGGAACCAGCCTGCCGTCGTCGCCGGGGGTGATGATCTCGCCGGGGCCGTACGGACAGTCGGTGCTCACGACAGGCAGCCCGCAGCGCATCGCCTCGACGATGGTCATGCCGAAGGGTTCGAAATCGGAAGTCGCCGCCCCGATCGAGCCCTTGACCCACTCGGCTTCCATCGGCGTCACCGCGCCCATCAGGAAGACGTTGTTGTACAGCCCGAGCCGCTCGATGAGCGCCCGCAGCCGCTCCTGTTCCTCGCCCCTGCCGTAGATGCGCAACTTCCAGTCGGGATAGGCCGTCGCGACCGCGGCGAACGCCTCGATCAGCACGTCGAACCGCTTCATGGGCACCAGCCGTCCTGCGGCGACCACGACCCGCTCGCGGCCGTCCGCCGGTGGGAGGGTGGGGGCCGGGACACTGTTGGGGAGCGCCTGCACACGTACGCCCGGCAGCCGCATCTTGCGCCGGTAGGCGGCGGTGTCGGCCTCCGTGACGGGGGTGATCGCGTCCAGGCGCGGATAGACCCGGCGCAGCGCCCTGCGCAGTCGCGGCGGGTGGTTGTCGAGCGTGAGGTGCTCCTGTCCGACCCGCACCGTCCGCGCGGGGGCCTGGAGGGCCAGGTGGACGTTGAGGCCGGGTCGGGTACCCACGACGACGTCCGCGTCGAGCGACGCCAGCGCCTCACCGATGCGTTCGTCGGTGAGCGCGCTGTACTCCCGGTAGCGGTACTCGGACGAGGGGAAGACCGCCGCCGGTGTGAGATGCCGCGGGTCGTGCTGCTCGTGCCGCAGATCCACCAGCGGGCGCAGCCGCACACGGGGGTCGGGTGTGAGGCTCGGCCGTTCCCGGTTCCGGAGAGCCGAGATGATCTCCACCTCATGCCGATCGGCCAGCGCCCGGGCCAAGTTGAACGTGGTGGCTATCGTCCCTCCTATCCCATACGCGTTGTGTATAAGAAATGAGATTTTCATGCCGTACATGACGGCCGGCGCCTGCGGAAGGTTGCCCGCGTGGCCCCTCCGGTCGGGGATAGATCGTCTGCGGGATTGCTGGGCATATTGTTGACAATCTTGTGGCGTGCGCGTCACGCCTTGACCACGAGGCATCGGCGGAGCACCTGGTGCTCGATGAGGGGAGACCCCATGCAGCGGCTACACGTGTCCTTCGGGCGCGCGGCACTCACCACGGGTGGGTGTGCGGGGCGCCGGGCGGCCCGCAGGCATCTCTTGACGGGTGTGGCGATCGCGGGCTCGCTCGTCCTCATGGCCGTCGCGGTGCCGGCCACCGCCGCGGCGGCACACGTGCAGAGCCACGGCCTTGGCGAGGACCCGCAGGACGCCGCACTGGCCTTCGACCCCGCGGCCTATACGACCATCACCGCCACCGTAGACGGGCGGCCGATGGACGTGCGCCAGTACAAGGAGATCTGCTACGTCGCCAACCCGGTTGCCGCGGCGGCGCAACAGCCCGGTGGCCCCGGTGGCGGCACGACCACCATTCCCGACACCGCCTGCGGTTACCAGAGCATGAACGTGTTCGTTCCCGAGCGCGCCTTCGGCGACCGGCGGACACCGGTCTACTTCGCCGTGAACAACAGTGGCTGGATGGCCAGTCACCTCAAGGCGAGCGTGACCACCGGCGCCTCGTACGACAGCTCCACGAGCAACGTCGGCGCCGCGCTCAAGGCCGGATACGTCTTCGTCGACGTCGCCAACCGCAGCCGGGGACTGGTCGGCGCCGACGGCTCGTCGCCGGGCAAGGCTCCCGCGGCGGTGGTCGATGCCAAGGCCGCGGTGCGCTACCTGCGCCTCAACGACGCCGCCATGCCCGGCAGCGCCGAGCGGATCGTCGTCAACGGCACCAGCGGGGGCGGCGCGCTCGCGTCGATCCTGGGTGCCTCCGGCAACAGCGGCCAGTACACCCCCTACCTCTCCGCGATCGGCGCCGCCGGCATCGACGCGCGGGGGAGGAGCACCGTGCGCGACGACGTCTTCGCCGTGAACGCGTACTGCCCGATCACCGACCTCGGCAACGCCGACGCGGCCTACGAGTGGCTGTACAACATCCTCGCCACCCGCGAAACCTCCGGCGAGAACCCCTCGCCGGAGGACGCCGCCGCGATCGCCGCTCAGTTCCCCGCGTACGAGAGGAGCCTCGGGCTGCGCAACCGCGACGGCTCCCGGCTCACCGCCGCGAACATGCTCGACACCATCGAGAAGGAGGTCATCCGCTCCGCGGAGGCCTACCTGAAAGCGGATCCCGCCCACACGATCCCGCCACTGGGCGGCACGTTCGAGATCCGGTCCTCAGGGCCAGGGGGCCCGCCCACGACCAAGTCGTACGTCAACGACTGGATCGACGTCGACAACGACACCGACAAGGTGCTCTCCCTCGACATGACGAAGTACCTCGCCTTCGTCGTCACCCAGGCCACGCTCAAGACGACCCCCGCCTTCGACGCCGTCGGCGTCAACGGCAACACCACCAGCGGTACCGAGACCAATCTCTTCGGCCCGCCGACGCGTACGTACCTGAACTACACGAAGTACAGCTGGAACCACAACGACGTCGCGGGCGACGGCAGCGGCATCGACGACACCGGCCTGACCTGGGACCAGTACACCGCCAGGAAGACCACCACCGTCGACGACCAGGTCCACCTGCTCAACCCCATGGACTTCGTCGGCACCGGCGCCGACACGGCGCCGAACTGGTACGTCCGCGCCGGCACCCGCGACCGGGACACCGCCTTCACCGTCTCGCTCAACCTCGACCGGGCGCTCGCCGCGGACAGGCAGGTCAAGAACCTCGACTACCGGCTCGCCTGGAACCAGCCGCACGCCGGCAACTACGACCTGCCCGAGGCCATGGCCTGGATCGCCGATGCCGTCCGCACGGCGGCCAGGCCGGTTCAGGGCTTCGGCCCCCTCCGCCGCCGTTAGGACCGTGGCGGCGGGCCGCCCGGGAATCGAGTCCGCCGCCTGTGCCACGGCGACGGGGCCGCCGCCGTCGTGCCGGCGGCCTACGGCCGGGGGCTCGGGTCCGGCCCGGCCTCCCGGCCGTCGCGGAGGTGCTCGGAGAGCCAGGTGTGGATGGCGAGGGCGGTGGTGGTCGAGTGGTCCTCCAGAACGGTGAAGTGGTCGCCGGGCACGGTGATTTCGGAGTGCGGCAGGCACCAGGGCTCGGCGGCCTCGATGCCGGGCAGGCGGTCCCCGGCCCGGACGAAGAGGGTGGGGGCCGTCACAGGGCCGGGTTTCCAGCCGGCGTAGAGCTCCAGGTAGCCGGCCATCGCGGTGAGCCGGTCGGTCTCGGCCGAGGCGAACTGCGCGGAGTTGTCCAGCATGCCCGCGGTCATCGCCGAGAGCGCGGATCCGTCGTCGTCGCGCCCACCGAGGCCGTTCTCCTCGCCGGGGTAGGTGTCGATCAGGACGACGGCGGACGGAACCAGGCCGGTGCTCTCGAGCTCCTCGGCGACCGCGTGGGCCACCCATCCGCCGGCCGAGCGCCCCAGCAGGACGAACGGCTCGTCGCCCGCGCACGCGCGCACCGCGGCCGTCTGGGCCGCCACGAAGGCGGACAGCGTGGCGGGCAGCCGCTCCTGGGGCAGGAACCCCGGATTCGGCAGCACCGAGACCGGGCGCCGGTCCTGGAGGGCCGGCCCGAATCGGGCGTACTCGTGCGGGCCCGACAGCGCGCTCAGGGCAGGGAAGCAGATCAGACGGGCCCCCGGGCCTCCTGCCGCGAGGGCCATGGGAGAGGGCGACGAGTCCACGGCCTCGGGTTCCCCGAACACCTCACGCAGACGTGCTGCGACGGTCAGCAGAGCCATCCCGTCCCACGCCCTGCCGCGGGCGCACGCCGTACGGAACAGCGCGGACAGGGAATCGGTGTTCGAGCCCTTCGGGTCCGGTTCGCCCTCCGCCGCACCGTCCTGCCGCCGGGGAGCGGACGCCGAGGAGCCGAGTGGTTCAGCGGCCTCCTGGGACCAGCGTTCCTCCAACTGGCCGGCGAGCCCACGCGGCGTCGGATAGTCGAACAGGAGCGTGGCCGGCAGCGCGAGCCCCGTCAGTGCCGCGAGCCGGTTGCGCAGTTCGACGGCGGCCAGTGAGTCCAGGCCCAGCTCCGCCAGTGCGCGGTCCGCCTCGACCGCGGAATCCCCCGAGCCGTGGCCGAGCGCCAGAGCGGCCTCCGTTCGGACCTGCGAGAGCAGCAGGGCACCGCGCTCGCCCGCGGGCATGGCGGCCAGCCGTCGGCGCAGGGGTTCCGCTCCCTCGGCGCCGGGTCCCGCGAGCGATGCGGAGGCCCTCCGTACGGGCCCCTGGCCCGGTACGCGGGAGAGCGGTGCCCCCGGCCCCCCGAACGTCTTCGTCGCACTCGGGTCCAGACGAGCGGCCACGACGACCGCCTCCCGCCCCGCAACGGCGGTGTCGAAGAGCGAAAGGCCCTCCTCGGTACGCAGCGGGACGAAACCGGAACGGGCCATCCGGCGCAGGTCCGCACCCCGGAGCCCCGCCGTCATCCCACCGCTCTGCTGCCACGGTCCCCAGGCGAGTGAGGTGCCCGGCAGCCCGAGCGACCTGCGGTGCTGTGCCAGCGCGTCCAGGAACGAGTTCGCCGCCGCGTAGTTGCCCTGGCCACCGGAGCCGAACACCCCGGCCACCGACGAGAACAGGGCGAACACCGCGAGGTCGCTGCCCCGGGTCAGCTCGTGCAGGGCGAGGCCCGCGTCCACCTTCGGCCGCAGTACCCGCGCCAGCCGCTTCTGAGTGAGCGCCGGGACCACGCCGTCGTCCAGGACCCCCGCGGTGTGCACCACACCGGTCAGCGGGTGTGCCTCCGGCACGCTCGCGAGCAGAGCGGCGAGCTCCGTGCGGTCGGCGACATCGCAGGCCGCGACCGTCACCTCCGCGCCCAGTCCGGTGAGTTCCGCCCGCAGCTCGGCGGCTCCGGGCGCATCGGCTCCGCGCCGACCAACCAGCAGCAGGTGCCGCACCCCGTGGGCGGCCACGAGATGCCGGGCCGTCGCCATGCCCAGGGAGCCGGAGCCGCCGGTGACCAGCACGGTGCCGTCCGGGCGAAGCCGAAGCGGCGAACCGGCTTCCGTGGCCGCCCGGGGTGCGCGGACCAGTTCCGGTACGTACGCGACACCGTGGCGCAGGGCGGTCTGCGGCTCCGGGCTCGTCAGGACTCGCGCCAGGGCCGCCGCGGAGGCCGGATGGTCATCGACGTCGATCAGCGAGAAGCGGCCCGGGTTCTCGGTCTGCGCCGACCGGAGCAGCCCCCACACAGGTGCGTGGACGAGAGCGGCATCGCCGCCGCCGACGTCTTCGCCGGTCTCGAACCCGGTGGTCACCACGCCTGAAGTGAGAACGACAAGACGAGAGTTGACGAGACGTTCCTCGGCGAGCCAGTCCTGTACGAGCCGCAGCGCCCAGCCGGCCGCACGGTGTGCGGCCGGGGCCAGGTCCGGCCCTTCCGCTCCGGCGGGCGGAGGGCAGGCCACCACGACGGTCGGTGCGTCGGCTGCGGCCGAGGCCGGATCGGGGTAGGCCCCCGACCGGACGCCCGACCGGCTGAGTGCTTCGCTCATCGGGGTGCTGGGCCCGGCCAGGAATCCGTACAGAGGCGGATGCGCCGGCAGCGGGGCGGCGGATTCCGGCATGCGTGTCCAGCCGAGGTGGAACAGGCCGTCGCTCCGCGCCCGTACCCCGCTCAACTGCTCGCGGGAGAGCGGGCGCAGGGCGAGCGCGCGCACCGTCGCGACGGGAGCTCCGGCCCCGTCGGTCAGCTCCAGCCGCGCGGTGTTCCCCTCGGCCCGGGACACCCGCACCCGCAGTGTGCGCGCGCCTGACGAGTGCAGCCGCACCCCACTCCACGCGAACGGCAGCGACAACACCTCGGTTCCAGACGCTTCCTGATGCAACGTCAAGGTGTGCAGCGCCGAGTCCAGCAGCGCCGGATGCAGGGTGAACAGGCCGGCGTTCGCATGCTCGTCCTCCGGGAGTTCGATCTCGGCGAGGAGGTCGTCGCCCAGGCGCCAGGCCGCCCGCAGGCCCTGGAAGGCCGGTCCGTAACAGAGCCCTTCCTGCGCCAGTGCTTCGTAGAGACCGGTCCCCGCGTCGCTGACGAGTGGCAGCGGCACGGCGCTCGCCGGAGGCCACGGCCGGGCTGAAGTGTCCGGTTCCGGAGTGCCGACGTCTGCCGGTGCCAGGACTCCTGAGGCGTGACGGGTCCAAGGGCGGTCGTCGGGTCCGGGAGCGTCGTATCGGGGAGCGTACGTCCGTGCGTGGAACACCAGGGCCCGGCGCCCCTGCGCGTCCGCTCGTCCCACCTTCACCTGGAGCTCGACCTCGGCGTCGGGGGACAGCACGAGCGGCGCCGTCAGCGTCAGTTCCTCCAGTACGGAGGCTCCCGCGTGGTCTCCGGCATGGATCGCCATGTCGACAAAGGCCGTTGCCGGCAGGAGGACCGTGTCCAGCACCGCGTGGTCGGCGAGCCAGGGCTGGTCGCGCGGGGACAGCCGGCCGCTCAGCAGCAGTCCGTCGTCGTCCGCCGTCCGCGTCACCGTCCGCAGGAACGGGTGGGGCGCGGCGCCGGGTTCCGCCGCCGGCTCCGCCGGGTCGGCCTCCAGCCAGTACCGCTCACGCTGGAACGCGTAGCTGGGCAGTGCCGCGCGCCGTGCGCCGCGTCCGGCGAAGACCGCGTGCCAGTCCACGTCCACACCGTGGGTGTGGAGTTCGCCCACCGCGGCGAGCAGCGCCCCGGTTTCGGGCCGTGAGCCGCGCAGTGTCGGGATGACCAGAGGCGCGGGCGCGTCCGTACCACCGGCGGACGCGTCGGCCGTTGTGACCGCCGCGTCCGCCGGCCGGGGGTCGGAGAGGCAGTCGCGTGCCAGGCCCGCGAGCACACTGTCCGGGCCGAGCTCCACGAAGTGTGCGGCCCCTTGTTCGCGCAGGTACCGCACCGAGTCGGCGAATCGGACGGGTCGGCGTACGTGGTCCGTCCAGTACCCGGGCGAGCAGATCTCCTCGGTGGTCGCCCGGCGGCCCGCCACCGCCATGACGAGGGGAAGGACCGGCGGGGAGTAGCGGATCCCGCTCGCGACCGGAGCGAAGGCGCCGAGCATGGGCTCCATGTGCGCCGAGTGGAAGGCGTGGCTCACCCGCAGCCGCGTCGTCGCGCGTCCCAGTTCACGCCAGTGCGCGATTGCCTCCAGCACCGCGGTTTCGTCCCCGGAGACGACCACGGTGCGACCGTTCACGGCCGCGATGTCCAGGTGCCGCGTAGCGTCCGCACGGCCTGCCAGGTATGCGGCCATCTCGCTCTCGCCGGCCTCCACCGAGGCCATTGCCCCACCGGCGGGCAGCGCGTCCATCAGACGGCCCCGTGCCGCGACCAGGGCGCAGGCGTCCGCGAGGGACAGCACCCCGGCGACGTGCGCCGCCGCCAGTTCGCCGACCGAGTGCCCTGCCACCATGTCGGGGCGTACACCCCAGGACTCCAGCAGCCGGAACAGGGAGACCTCCAGGGCGAAGAGCGCGGGCTGCGTGAAACGCGTGGTGTGCAGGAGCCCACCCGCGCCCGGGCCCCCGGCGCCCGCCACTTCCTCCGTGCTCCCGGCGTGCTCGGCGGCGAACACCACGTCCCGCAGCGGCTCGGGCAGGAGGGGGTCCAGCAGAGCGCAGATCTCGTCGAAGGAACGGGCGTAGACGGGATGGGTCTCGTACAGCTCCCGGCCCATGCCGACCCGCTGACTGCCCTGCCCGGTGAACATGAAGGCCACCGGGCCCGTGGGGCGGGAGCCGTTCCTCGTCGGCCCCGGGAGGTAGCGCCCTTCGGCCACCGCGTCGAGTGAGGCCAGCAGTTCCGCACGGCCGGCGGCCACCGGCACCGCACGATGCTCGAACCGGGAACGGGTCGTGGCCAGCGAGAAGCCGAGGTCCAGCAGATCCGTTCCGGGGTGTTCGGCCACGTGGGCACGGAGCCGCCGGGCCTGCGCCCGCAGCGCGGGAGCCGTCCTCGCCGACACCGGGAACGCCACGGCCGCCGCCGGGTCCGCGGCGACGCGGGCGGCCCCGGCCCCGCTTTCCGGGCGGCCTGGCTGCTCCACGGGCGCCTGCTCGATCACCACGTGCGCATTGGTCCCGCTGATCCCGAAGGACGACACACCTGCCCGCCGCGGCCGCCCGGTCCGGGGCCAGGGCACCGGACGGGTCAGCAGCGACACCGCACCCGATGACCAGTCGACGCCGGGATTCGGCTCCTCGGCGTGCAGCGTGCGCGGCAGTACGCCGTGTGCCATCGCCTGGACCGTCTTCATCACGGCGGCCATACCCGCAGCCGCCTGCGTATGCCCGATGTTCGACTTGACGGAGCCGAGCCACAGCGGATTCTCCCGCGTTCCGGGCTGCCCGTAGACCTCCAGGAAGGCCTCCGCCTCGATGACGTCGCCGAGCCGGGTGCCCGTGCCGTGCGCCTCCACCGCGTCGATGTCCGAGGGTTCCAGCCGGGCGTCGGCCAGGGCCCGGCGGATCACTCGCTGCTGGGCCGGCCCGTGCGGTGCGGTCAGGCCGTTGCTCGCGCCGTCCTGGTTCACCGCGGAACCGCGCACCACGGCCAGGACCGGACAGCCGGTCCGCCGGGCCTCCGACAGCCGGGTCACCAGCAGCATGCCTGCGCCCTCGGCCCACCCCGTGCCGTCCGCCGCCGCCCCGAACGCCTTGCAGCGGCCGTCGGGGGCCAGCGCGCGCTGCCTGCTGAACTCGACGAAGGAGAGGGGCGCCGACATCACCGTGGCGCCGCCGGCGAGCGCCATCGAGCACTCGCCCCTGCGCACGGCCTGGACTGCCAGGTGCAGGGCCACCAGCGACGACGAGCACGCCGTGTCCACGGTGACCGCGGGCCCCTCCAGGCCCAGGGTGTAGGCGATACGGCCGGAGGCGACGCTGCCCGCGTTCCCGATGCCGAGATAGCCCTCCACTCGTTCCGGTGTGCGAGCGATACGGCCTGCGTAGTCGCTGTACATGAGCCCGGCGTACACACCGACGGGCGTGGAGCGGACCGTGACGGGATCGATGCCCGCGTGCTCGAAGGCCTCCCAGGCGACTTCGAGCAGCAGCCGGTGCTGCGGATCCATGGCCAGGGCCTCGCGGGGCGAGATTCCGAAGAAGGCCGGGTCGAAGCGGTCGACACCGGACAGGAAGCCTCCCGCGCGCACGTAGGTGTGGCCCGCCCGCGCGGGATCCGGGTCGTACAGCCCGTCCACGTCCCACCCCCGGTCGGTGGGGAAGGGGGTGATCGCGTCGGTCCCGCCCTCGACCAGCCGCCACAGGTCATCGGGGTTTTGCACGCCGCCGGGGAAGCGGCACGCCATGCCGACGATGACCACGGGGTCCTCGTCCGGACCGGCCTCCTCGGGGCGACTGGACGTGGTGGCCGCCGGCGCGCCGGTCAGCCGTGCCCGGAGGTGTGCGGCGAGCTCCGCCGCGGTGGGGAAGTCGAAGGGCGCCGCCTCGGACAGCGGGAGACCGGTCTCCGCCGACAGCCGGTTGCACAGCACCGCCGACGTCAACGAGTCCAGACCCAGATCACGGAACGCGGTGCCCTGCTCCACCTCGTCCACGGCGCAGCCGAGCACGGCGGCGGCCTCGGCCCGCACCAGGGCCGTCAGGTCCACGGTCTCCGCCTGTACGGGAGTGAGGGGCCCGGCCGGCAGAGGACGGGCGGCCAGGCCTGCGAGCGCGTACCGCCTGACCTTGCCCGAGGCGGTACGGGGGATCGCGTCCACCTCGTGGAGGACGGCGGGCACCTTGAACGACGAGAGGCGTTCCCGGCAGGCGGCCAGAATCTCTCGCCGGTCGAGGGCACCGGCGTCCGCCGCGACCAGGTAGGCGGCGGGGACCTCCCCGAACACGGCGTCCGGCAGACCGGCCACCGCGGCGTCCCGGACGCCCGGCAGCGCAAGGAGTACCGCCTCCACCTCGGAGGGATGGATGTTCTGCCCGGCCCGGATGATCAGCTCGCTGACCCGGCCCGTCAGGGTGAGTTCACCGTCGGTGCCGATCCGGGCCAGGTCACCGGTGCGGTACCACCCGTCACGCAGGACCTCGGCGGTGTCGTCGGGCCGCTGGTGGTACCCGGCCATGACTCCGGGCCCGGAGACCCACAGCTCTCCCTCGCCCGAGCCGTCGCCCTCGACGCCGCTGCCGTCGCCGATACGTGCCCGCATGCCTGGCAGCACACGGCCGCAGGAGCCGGCCGGGCGGGCGGCACCCGGCGCCGTCATGGTGACGGGCCCCGCCTCGGTGCTTCCGTAATGATCGAGGAACGGAACCCGGCACACTTCCTCGAAGGCCCGCTGGAAACCGGGCGAGGCGGCCGCGCCTCCGCTGACGCAGCCCCGCAGCGCGGGCGCCCCCAGCCCGGCCCCCGGCCCGTCGTTCCCCACCGCGTCGACGAGCTTGCCGTACGTCGCGGGTACACCGGCAAGCAGCGTGAACGGGTCTACGGAACCCCGCAGTTCAGCCAGTACGTCCGTCACGGAGAACCGCGGCAGGAGCATGGCGGACGCTCCGGTCGCGGTCACCCCGAGGACGCACAGGAGCTGCCCCATGGCGTGGTGGAGGGGGAGGGGCCAGAGCAGACGGTCGTCCGCCGACAGGCCGAGGACACCGACGAAACCGGCGGCCACCGACGACAGCCGGCTGCGCTGGGTGGACAGCACCCCCTTGGGCAGGCCGGTCGACCCGGAGGTGTAGAGGAGCCAGGCCACCTCGTCGAGCCCGAGATCGTCCGGGGCCGGCACGGACGGCTCGGTGGCCGCCAGGGTCGTGTAGCTCAGCAGGTCCGTTCCGCCGGCCGTGCCGTCACCCGTCCCCGCTGCCTCGGCACCGTCCGGCGTCCCGGCATCGTCGACGAGCACCACGTCCAGCCGGGGGCGGTCGGCCAGCAACGGCAGCAGCCGCACCAGGCAGGACCGGTCGGTGAAGACGATCCGGGCCCCGCTGTCGTCGAGCAGATGCTCCAACTCGGCGGTGGTGCTGCGCGCGTCCAGCGGAACACCGACCGCGCCCGCCCTGAGGACGGCGAGGACGCTCTCGACCGCCTCCACCCGGCTGCCCAGAAGGATCGCCGCTCGCTCCCCGTGCCGCAGGCCGAGGCCGACGAGGTGTCCCGCCAGCCGGCCGGTTCGCAGCTCGAGTTCACCGTAGGTCACACGCGAACAGCCGTCCTGGAAGGCGGTCTTGGTGCCGAGCTGCCGGGCGTGTTCGCGGAGCAGTTCCGGCAGCGGACGGAGAGCGGCCATATGTGCTGTCACCAGGATGAACGCTTCCTCTGGATACGGGAGTTGCCGGTGATCACGATAGATGACCGGCCTCCCGGGCCGGGGAGACGGCGCCCGGTGAGGGCGGCGAGGGGCCCGACGCGTCGCGGGCCGAGGCGATGCGCGCGATCCCACAAGGGGTGCACAGTTTCTTCACAAGTCACCCGAATGCTGCATTCCTCGCGGCGGGGGAGATCGTTGTCTCGGGTGCGGCAGTGAAAACCCCCTTCCTTATCGCATATGACGCCGTTCGAAGGGTGTGGCTGCGGGGCATGCCGCCTCCGCCGATCACATGTGCATCCGATCCTCGCCGCATGCCGATCCTGCGTGCGGCGAGGAGATTATGAAGAAAACGAGGAGTAGATGTACGAGGGAAGCACCCCGCTTGAGGATTTCCTGCACACCTTGAATCGGCTGCAGGCCGAATTCGAGCGACGCCTGGGGAGTATCGAACGCACGGCGCTGCCGGGGCCCCTGGTGCCCGCCCATGCGCAGGAACGTAAGCCTTCGTTGAAGTGGACACAGGAAGACGGATACCGCCCGCTCGGACTCGAGGCCATCTGGACCTCGGACCGCACACCGACCGATGTGCGTCCGATCGGTGGACAGGAACCGGTCGCCTCGGCCCACTTGGGCACGCTTGTCGACTGACAGCGGCTGACGATCGGCCGGCGGCTGACTCCCGACGGCACTGGTGTTCCGCGAAACGGAAGCGGGGCGACGCGTGGTCGCCCCGTCCCAAGTCCGAGGCTGAGTGCGGCCCTTTCCGCGCCGCACGCCGCGGGGCAGGCCCTCACATGGGCCTGCGGCATCGTCGGCCGGTCAGCGCTCCCGCGGTGCGGCCGGGGCGTACTGCGCGTCCTGCGGGACGTGCGAGGTGTCGCGACGGGCCAGCAGCCAGTACAGGGCCGCCGGGATCACGAGGCCCACGATCCAGGAGATGTCCGCGCCGCCCAGCGGGGCCACGAGCGGGCCCGTGTAGAAGGCCGTCGCGAGGAACGGGAGTTGGGCGAGGATTCCCACCCCGTAGACCGTGAGGGCGTCCCAGCGCCAGGCGCCGTAGCGGCCCGCGGGGTCGGAGAGCGCCGGTATGTCGTACCGCTCCCGTGAGATCAGGTAGTAGTCGACCAGGTTGATCGCCGACCACGGTGTGAAGAAGGTCAGCAGGAACAGCAGGAAGTCCTTGAAGGACGTCAGGAAGCTGTCCTTGCCCAGGAGTGCCACTGCTGTTCCCGCCACCATGATCAGTGCGATGTACGCGGTCCGGCCGCGCTGCGACAGGGTCTTCTGGCCGCGGAACCCGCTGATCCCGGTCACCATCGACATGAAGCCGCCGTAGGTGTTGAGCACGTTGATGGTCAGCTTGCCGAGCGCGATCACGAAGTACAGGAACGATGCGATCAGGCCCGTGCCGCCCAGGCCGACGACGTATCCGACCTGGTCATCGAGAAAGGCCTCCCCGGCGCTCGCCGCGACGAGCACTCCGAACGTCATCGACCACTGCGAGCCGACGGCCGATCCCGAGAGGGTCCACCAGAACGTGGCCCGTCCCGACGTCGTGCGCGGCAGATAGCGCGAGTAGTCGGCGACGTACGGCCCGAAGGCGAGTTGCCAGGACGCGGCGAGCGACACCGCCAGCAGGAACATCGGCAGGTCGAAGTGTGCGTCACCGAGCAGCGCCGACAGGTCCACGCGATCCAGGAGGCGGATGCCGAGGTAGATGAAGGCGAGCGCGCAGACCACGCTGGCCACCCGGCCAAGGACGTGGATCACCCGGTAGCCGACCGCCGCGGTGACGGCGGTGACGAGGGCGAAGACGATGATGCCGGTGGTGTCGTCGGTGTGCGTGAGCTGGGCGGTGGCCTGTCCCGCGAGGACGCTGCCGCTCGCGAAGAAGCCCACGTACATGAGGACGACCAGCAGGAGGGGGACGACCGCGCCACGCACCCCGAACTGGGCGCGGGACTGGATCATCTGGGGCAGGCCCAGCTTCGGGCCCTGCGCGGAGTGCAGGGCCATGACGGTGCCGCCGAGCAGATTGCCCAGCAGGAGGCCGGTCACCGACCACACCACGTCGCCGCCGAAGACGACGGCGAGCGCGCCCGTGACGACCGCGGTGATCTGGAGGTTGGCGCCGAGCCAGAGGGTGAACTGACTGAACGCCTTCCCGTGCCGTTCGTCGTCCGGGACGACGTCGATGGAGCGTCGCTCCACCAGGTCTTCAGCTGCCATGACTCGGTTACCCGGCCTCTCGCTGGTGTGTTCTGCCGTCTCGGTCCGGTGACGGCTACTTCTTCTTGATCCCGTGCTCTGCCGCCCAGTCGCGCGCGACGTCCTCGGGATCCTTCTTGTCCTTGTCCACCAGGCGGTTGAGCTCGGTGAGGTCCTTGGTCGTCAGCGCGTTGCCGAGGCGGGCCAGCGCCTTGCGGACCGTCGAGTCGGCCTTGCGGTCGGCGATCAGGGGGACGACGCGCTGGCCGGGCACCAGGTTCTTGGGGTCGGTGAGGACGACCCAGTGCTCGGCGACGATGTCGGTGTCGGTGGTGAAGAGGTTCGCGACGTCCACGTCGCCCTTCTTGAGCGCGCCCTTGACCAGTGGCCCCGAGGAGTCCAGGGACTTGAACTCCTTGAACTCCACGCCGTACACGTCCTTCAGGCCCACCGCGCCCACTGTGCGCTTCTTGACCTCGGGTGCCGCGCCGATGACGAGCTTCCCGTTGTGCCGGGCGAGGTCGGCGAGCGAGCTCAGACCGTACTTGTCGGCGGTCTCCCGGGTGACGACGAAGGCGTCGGAGTCCTCCGCCGTGCCGTACGGAAGGATCTGGAGGCCGGCCGGCAGGACCATGGCGAGGGCGTTCTGCATCTCGCCCTCCTCCGTGGCGGTGGCCTTCGCGTCGAGGTAGTGCAGCAGCGCGCCCTGGTATTCGGGCAGGAGGTCGATGTCGCCGCCCTTGAGCGCGGGGATGAGGATCTCGCGGGTGCCGAGGTTGGGGCGGACCGTGGTCTTCACTCCGGCCGCCTCGAGAGCGGCGGCGTAGAGGTGGCCGAGGACCTGGTTCTCGGTGAAGTTGGCGGTGCCGATGGTGACACCGTCCTTGCTGGAGCCCCCGCCTCCGCCACCCGATCCCTGCCCGTCGAGTGAGGTGATCCCACCGCTGCAGGAGGCGAGTGCGGGGACGGCGGCGGCGGCGAACAGCCCGCCGATGAGGTTCCTTCGGTTCATCGTGCTTGCTCCTGGGCCGACTTGGCGGGGCGGTTGCTGAAAAGGAAGCGCTGGAGTGCGGCGAGCGCCAGATCGAGTACGACGGCGACGACTGCCACGAGCACGGCACCGCCGAGCACCTGTACGAGATCGCGTTGGGCGAGCCCGTCGAACACGTACCGGCCGAGCCCGCCGAAGGAGACGTACGCGGCGATGGTGGCCGTCGCGACGACCTGGATGAGCGCGAGCCTGAGCCCGGTCATGATCAGGGGGAGCGCGAGGGGGAGCTCGATCTGGAGGAGGACCTGGTGCCCGCGCATCCCCTGCCCGCGCGCCGCGTCCCGCACCTCGGGGTCGACGGCGGTCATCCCGGCGTACGTGTTGGTGACGATGGAGGGTACGGCGAGCGCCACCAGGGCGATGTAGACGGGCCACATCGACAGACCGCTGGCGAGGAAGACCAGGACGACGAGCCCGACCGTGGGCAGCGCGCGTCCGAAACCGGCGAGGTTGATGGCGAGGAAGGCGCCCCGCCCGGTGTGCCCGATGAGCAGCCCGACCGGCAGCGCGATGGCGGCGGCGATGAGGGTGGCGAGCAGCGAGTACTGGAGATGCTCGGCGAGGCGGTGCCCGATGCCGTCCGGGCCGGCCCACTGGTCGCCGCTGACCAGCCAGGCGCCGAGGCCCTTGAAGAGTTCGTACATGAGGTCAGGCCCCCTGCTTCTGTCGGCGGGTCCAGGGGGTCAGGACGTACTGGAGGATGACGAGCAGCGCGTCCGCGACGAGTGCGAGGAGCAGGGTCAGGACGACGCCGACGATGACGGGGGTGGGGAAGTTGCGCTGGAACCCGTCCGTGAAGAGCTGCCCGAGCCCGCCGTCGCCGATGTACGTGGCCACGGAGACGAGGGAGATGGCCATCACCGTCGCGATCCGCACCCCCGCCATGATCACGGGCAGCGCGAGGGGCAGTTCGACGGTGAGCAGGGTGCGCAGCGGCCGGGTGCCCATGGCCTCGGCGGCCTCCTTTGTCCTGGCGGGGACGGAGTCCAGGCCCTCGACGGTGTTCCGCAGGAGCACGACGAGCGTGTAGATCGTCAGGCCGATGACGGTGGTGGTGCGGGTCAGTCCGCTGACCGGCAGCAGGAGTACGAAGACGGCGATGGACGGGATGGTGAACAGTACGTTCGACAGCCCGAGGAGGAGCCCGCGCAGTCTGCGTACGCGGTGCGCGACCACGGCCAGGGGGAGGGAGACGACCAGGCCGAGGAGTACGGCGGTGAGGGCGGCCTGGAGGTGGGAGAGGGCGAGGGTGGTGAGATCACCGGCGTGGTCGGATATCCACGACCAGTCGACGCTCATGCGACCACCTTGCTCGCCTCGCTGTGCACGTGCCCCGCGTGGTCGTGGATGTCCTCGCGGGACGTCACACCCGTGAGGACGCCGTCCGTGTCGACCCTGGCGACCAGCCCGCTCGGCGCCGCGATCGACTCGTTGAGCGCCGAGAGGAGCGAGTCCGTGTCCCGCAGGGGCCGGGCGGGCGTCTGCGCGTCGGTCTCGCTGTCGCGCCAGGCCAGCGGCTTGCGCGCGGCGTCGAGGGTCAGCTGCCAGCGGCCGCCTTCGGGTGCGGGCCCCTGGGGGACGTCCGCGAGCGTCGTCAGGGACAGCAGCTTCAGTCCGCGCTCCGCGCCCAGGAAGTCCGCGACGAAGGCGTCCGAGGGGCGGGCCAGGAGTTCCGCCGGTCCGGCGCACTGCACGAGGTGGCCACCGGTGCGGAAGACGGCTATGCGGTCACCGAGCCGTACGGCTTCGTCGATGTCGTGCGTGACGAAGACGATGGTCTTCTTCAAGTCCCTCTGAAGACGCAGTAGTTCGTCCTGGAGCTGGGTGCGGACCACGGGGTCCACAGCGCCGAACGGCTCGTCCATGAGCAGTACCGGAGGGTCCGCCGCGAGCGCGCGGGCCACGCCGACGCGCTGCTGCTGACCGCCGGAGAGCTGGTGCGGGTAGCGCTTGCCGGCGTCGGCGGCGAGGCCGACCGTCTCCAGGAGTTCCGCCGCCCGGGCCCGCGCCTTCTTCCGGCCCCAGCCGAGCAGGAGCGGCACGGTCGCGATGTTGTCCAGGACCGTGCGATGCGGGAAGAGCCCGGACTGCTGGATGACGTAGCCGATGGAGCGGCGCAGCTCGGCGGCGTCCTGCTCCAGGACGTCCTTGCCGTTGACCCGGATCGTCCCCGAGGTCGGATCGACCATCCTGTTGATCATGCGAAGGGTCGTCGTCTTGCCGCAACCGGAAGATCCGACGAGGACGGTCACGCCGCCTTCCGGCAGTTCAAGACTGAGGTCGTGCACTGCGGTTGTGCCGTTCGGGAAGCGCTTGTGGACCTTGTCGAATTGGATCATGAGGAGTCCCTTGCCCGGCTGCATATCATCATGCAGAGTTCTCGGTGACTGAATAGGTTGTCAATAGGTAGTCGCCGCACAGGCGTAAATCCCTGGTTACGAGTGGTCGTAGGGCAAGACGGAGCGCCTGTTTGAGGAGGAATTGCGAGTGATGTCGTCTCATATCGTGAACGGGGTGACCGACAACAGCGACGCGATCGTCGTCCTCGACGGCCGTGGACTGATGGTCGCAGATGTCGTACGTATGGCCGAATCCACCGCAAAGCCCATTCCGGCGGCAGACGGGATGAAGCGCGTGGAGACCTCGTGGAACGCCGCGCGGGAAATCGCCTCCTGGGGGCGCGTCTACGGTCGCTCCACCGGCGTGGGCGCAAACCGGAATGAGTCCGTACCGACGGAGGCGGCCGCCGACCACGGCCTGCGGCTACTGCGCAGCCATGCCGGGGCGATCGGCGACGAGCTGCCCGCCCGCCAGGTCCGTGCCATGCTCGCGGTCCGCGCCAACCAGCTGCTCGCGGGCGGTGCGGGCCTGCGCCCGACCGTCGTCACGGCACTCTGCGAGGCCCTGGCCACGGGCGCCTGGCCCAAGGTCAACGAATTCGGCTCGGTCGGCACCGGTGACATCGCCGCCCTCGCACAGATGGGCCTCGCGCTCGCGGGCGAACACCCCTGGCAGGGTGCGGGCGCCGCTCCCGAGCCGCAGCCCCTCGACAACAACGACGCCCTCGCCCTGATCAGCAGCAACGCCCTCACGCTCGGCCAGTCCGCGCTCGCCCTGCACGAGCTGCGTGGTCTGATCGCGGCCACACAGGTGGTGGCGGCGCTGTCCCTGATGGCGACCGACGGTTCGTACGAGGCGTACGCGCTGCCCGTGCACGAGGCGCGGCGGCACGCCGGTTCGTACGCGGTCGCGGAACGGATGCGGCTGCTGCTCGGCGCGCCCGACCGTCCCCGGCCGCCCCTCGGCCGGATCCAGGACCCCTACGGCTTCCGCTGCGTGCCGCAGATCCACGGGCCGGCGCACGACGCGGCGGACGCACTCGAAGACGTCCTCTCGATCGAGATCAACGCGGCGGCCGAGAACCCGCTGATCTCGGCCGACGACATGGCGGCCTACCATCACGGCGGCTTCTATCTCGCCCAACTCGCCCTGTCCCTGGACCACTTCCGCCTGGCGGTGGCGCAGGTGGCGCGGTTGTCGACCTCGCGTCTGTCCACGCTGAACGAACCGGGCTTCACCCGCCTGCGGCCCTTCCTCGCGGACGGGGAGCCGGCGTCGTCGGGCGTGATGATCCTCGAGTACGCGGCGGGGGCGGCGCTCGGGGATCTGCGGGCTTTCTCCGCGCCCGCGTCACTCGGCCACGCGGTGCTCTCCCGGGGCGTCGAGGAGCAGGCGAGCTTCGCCTCGCTGGCGGCGCGCCAGACACTGCGCGCCTGCCAGGCCTACCGGCTCGTGGTGGGCTGCGAACTCGTGGCGGCGGTGCGGGCGTTGCGCCAACGAGACATGCGGCTCGATCCGGAACTGCCGGTCGGCCGCGCCTTCGCACTGGCGGACGCGGTCCTCGACGCGGAACTGGCCGACCGGCCGCTGACGGACGATGTGGCGGCGGCGGCCGCCCTGCTCGACCGGTTCACCGGGCTGTGGCTGGAACTCGGGTCCGCCGGCGGAACGGCCTTCGACGGTGCGGGTGCGGTGCGGGGCGCTGTCTGAGCGCGGCCACGGGCCTGCCGGAGTGGGCGGGGGCGGCGGGGTACGTGCCCGCCGCGCGCAGGCGGTGCCCAGGGGCACGCCCCTGGGCACGCGCACGGCAGTACGTGCGATCCCTCCGGGGGAACGGCACTCACGGCCGTGATCACGCCGGGTGGCGTGACCCGGGCGTGGACGGCCCCGTACGGCGTCGCCGCTCGTGCGGGTGAGGCCGTACCGGGTTGCTCAGGGGCGCGCGGCCGCGACCGTCACTTCTCCCCGAAGACCTCGCGGGTGGTGGTGACGACGGCGCACTTTCCGGCCGCCCAGCGCAGCGCCATCGCGTGGTCGTCGGCGGAGAAGTCGGCCACCGCGTCGGCCACCACGAAGGCCTGGATGTCCTGCATCCAGGCGTCGCACGCGGTCATCAGGACACCGATGTGGGCGTAGACGCCGGTGATGACGATCTGGTCCCGGCCCTGCTCGCGCAGCCGCTCCAGGAGATCGGTGCGGACGAATCCGCTGTACTTCCACTTGGTGAGCACCGTGTCGCCCTCGTCGGGCGCGACGGCCGGTGCGATGGCGGCGGCGTGCGGGTCGTCGGGCAGCCCGGGGCCCCAGAAGTCCTGCTGCAGGCCGCGCTCTTCGGGGCTCTGGCCGCCGGGCTGCGCGGTATAGAGCACCGGTACCCCGAAACGTGCCGCATCCTTCTTCAACTCGGCTACGTGTGCGAGGAGTTCGGGAATCGGGGCGGAATCGGTGTCATAGGCCGACAGGAAGTAGTTCTGCAGGTCGTGGACGAGGAGTACGGCGCGGGCGGGATCGACGGTCCATTCGACCCGGTTGGCGGGCAGCTCGTCGGCGGCCGGCATGGGGTAGGGGGCAATGGCGGGCAGGGCCATGGTGCTGGGATTCCGTTCGGGGTCGAGAGGGGAGGGCCGGGGAGGCGGGGCAGGAGGGTCAGGCGGCCGGGGAGGCGGACGCGCCGCGGGCGGCGGCGGTCCGCAGGTCCTTCTTGGAGATCTTCCCGACGCCGGTCTGCGGGAACGTCTCCACGAACTCGACCCGGTCCGGCACCTTGTACGCGGCCAGACCCCGCTCCCGCACGAACCGCTTGATGTCCACCGGCTTCAGCGGGCCCTCGCCCGGGTGCAGGATCACGTACGCGCAGACGCGTTCGCCGAGATACGGATCGGGCTCCGCCACCACGTTGGCGTCGTGCACGGAGGGATGGGCGAGGATGTGGTTCTCCACCTCCTCGGCGGCGACCTTCTCACCGCCCCGGTTGATCTGGTCCTTGGCGCGCCCCTCGACGACGATGTGCCCGCTCGGGGTGACCCGGACGACGTCGCCCGTGCGGTAGAAGCCGTCCTCGGTGAACGAACGGGCGTTGTGCTCCGGTGCACGCCAGTAGCCGCGGATCGTGTAGGGCCCGCGGGTCAGCAGATGACCCGTCTCGCCCGGCGCGACCTCACGGTCCTCGTCGTCCACGACGAGGATCTCGTCGTCCGGCGAGATGGGCCGCCCCTGGGTGGTGACGATCACCTCGACGGGATCGTCCAGCCGGGTGTAGTTGACCAGGCCCTCGGCCATCCCGAAGACCTGTTGCAGGGTGCAGCCGAGCGCGGGCCGGACCCGCCGTGCCGCCTCCTCGCTGAACTTGGCGCCGCCCACCAGCAGCACGTCCAGGCTGCTCAGGTCGTGCGAGGTGGTGGCTGCCGCCCGGGTCCACAGCAGGGCCAGCGGCGGTACGAGCCCGGTGAGCGTGACCTTTTCCCGCTCGATCAGCGGGAAGGCCGCTTCGGGGGAGGGCTGCGGGCACAGCACCACACGCCCGCCGGCGTACAGCGTGCCGAGCGAACCGGGCGACGACAGTGGGAAGTTGTGGGCCGCGGGCAGGGCGCAGAGGTAGACGCTGTTCTCGTCGACCCCGCAGATCTCGTTGGATCCGCGCAGCGAGTAGATGTAGTCGTCGTGGGTGCGCGGAATCAGTTTCGGTACGCCGGTGCTGCCGCCGGAGAGCTGGAGGAAGGCCAGTTCGTCCGGGCGCGGGGCGCCGTAACCGACCGGGTCCTCCGGCACGTCGGACAGTGCCTCGAACTCGCCCGGGTCCCCGTCGGCGACGAACACGTGCCGCAGCGTGCCTGCGCCCGCGCGGGCCTTCGCCGCGAGCTCGCGGTAGTCGTAGCCGCCGTGTTCCGCCGCGATGACGTACGCGACCGCCTCGGTGAACTCGCAGAAGTACGAGATCTCCGTCTCGCGGTGGGCCGGAAGCGCGAAGACGGGCAGTGCGCCGATCCGGAACAGCGCGAAGACGACCTCGAAGAACTCGGCGATGTTGGGCAGTTGAACCACCACCCGGTCGCCCTTGGTGATGTCGCGGGAGAGGAAGCCCGCGGCGAGCCGGTCGGCGCGCCGGTCCAGCTCCGCGTAGCTCCACCGCACTCCCGCGACGGGATCGACCACGGCGATCCGGTCCGGGTGCGCCTCGGCACGCTCCCTGAGCATGGAACCGAAGGTCTCCCCGCGCCACCAGCCCGCTCGCCGGTACCGATCGGCGAAGTCGGACGGCCAGGTCGGTGCGTCGTCCAGGCTCACAGTTCGGCCCCCACGGCGCTGAGGAAGGTACGGAATTTGGCGGCCGTCTCGGCGGTCTCCGCCTCCGGCTCGGACGCGGCCACGATGCCCGCACCCGCGTAGAGGCGCAGCATGCGCTCCTCGGCCTCGGCGCAGCGGATCGTGACGACCCACTCCCCGTCGCCCCGTGCGTCGCCCCAGCCCACCACTCCGGTGAAGAACCCGCGGTCGAACGGCTCGGTCTCCGCGATGACCTGACGGGCCGTCGAGGTGGGGGTGCCGCACACGGCGGGGGTGGGATGCAGGGCGCAGGCCAGCGTCAGCGCCGAGGTATCGGGGGAGCCGAGCGTGCCGGTGACCGTGGTGGACAGGTGCCACATGGTGGCGGTGCGGATCAGGGTCGGCCGGGCGGGGACGGTCATCTCCGAGCAGTACGGCGCCAGGGCCTGGTGGACGGCGTCCACGACGACGGCGTGCTCGTGGAGGTCCTTCACGGACTCCAGCAGCGTGGCGGCACGGCGCACGTCCTCGGCGAGGTCGCTGCTGCGCGGGGTGGACCCGGCGAGCGGATTGGCGACCACCTGCTGCCCCTGGCGGGACACGAGCAGTTCCGGGCTGGCACCGATGAGGGTGCGGCCGGCCCCGGTCGGCAGCGCGAAGGTGTAGCCGAGCGGGTCGCGACGGGCCAGCCGCTGGAGCATCGCGGGCAGGTCGAGCGGGGCGGAGGAGGTGAGTTCGAGGGTGCGGGCGAGCACCACCTTGCTGAACTCCCCACGCCACATGCGCTTTACGGCCGAGGCGACGCCGGCTCCGTAGACCTCGGGTCCCGGCACCGGGCGTATCCGCCAGTCCGCCGAGCCGGACACCCCGACGGGCAGGGCGATCAGCGGGTCGGAGGCGAGCGGCGGCGCGATGCGCACCGCCTCGGGAACGGAGAGGGCGGCCGGTGCCTCGTGGTCGAACGGGATGGCGCCGATGACCACGGGCGACTCCTGCCCGGCTGCCGCGGCCTCGGCCAGGGTGGCGCCGACCCGCTGGTCCAGGGGCCGCGCGTCGTGCGGTACGGGGCGTGCGGCGCCGTGGGCCAGGAGGGTGCGGCCAGGAGTGGCGAGGAAGCGGTCGCCCGGTCTGTAGAGGTCCAGCAGTGAGGTGGCCGCGCCTACGGCAGGATGGGCCGGATCGGCCGGGGGTACGTGCGTGGCGACCTGGGATGCCGTCGACACAGGGACTCCATTCTCGGATTTCGTCAGTGGGGGAGGGTGCGGGGGCGCTTCAGCGCAGGGTCGCGCCGCCGTCGACGTAGAGCTCCTGCATGGTGATGTGGCGGGCGCGGTCCGAGGCGAGGAAGGCGACGGCGTCGGCGATGTCCTGCGGGGCCGCGATCCGGCCCAGCGGGATGCCGGTGCGGTAGGTCGCCGGGTCCCCGTCGATGACCCGCTGTTCGGCACCGGACCCGGTCCACAGGGCGCGTTGCATCGCGGTGTCCGTCGATCCGGGGGCGACGACGTTGCAGCGGACGCCGCTGCGGGCGAGTTCGAGGCCGAGACACTTGGTGAACATGGTGGCCGCCGCCTTCGACGCGGCGTAGGCCGCCATGCCGGTACGGGGTATTCCCGCGGCGTTGGAACCGACGGTGACGACGGCGCCGCCGCCGCGGGCGGCCATCAGCGGCGCGAGGGTCTGCGAGACGTTGAAGACACCGTTGGTGTTCACCGCGAAGGTGTCCGACCAGTCCTTGACGGAGAGTTCGGCGGCGGGGCCGGGGCGCAGGATGCCCGCGACGTTCACGAGCACGTCCACGGGGCCGAGTTCGCGCTCCACACGTGCCACGGTCCGCTCCACTGATGGACGTTCGGTGACGTCCATGGCGTACGGCTCCAGGCGCCCCGCCGAGCGGACGGTTCCCGGTTTCGTCTGTCGCCGGTCCCACTGGGCGGACAGGGCTTCGACGCCGTCCAGTGCGCGGTCGGTCGCGGCCACCCGGGCACCGAGGGTGGCGAGCAGTTCGGCGACGGCCGCCCCGATGCCTTGCGCGGCACCGGTCACCAGGGCGGTGCGGCCATCGAACTCACCACTTCTGCCCGGTATGTGCTCATACATGAGCAACCTCCTACGGGGGTGTTAGGTAAGGGTAACCTAACTTACGATCCATGATCGGCGCGAGCGGGGTCGATGGAATGTGTCCTTCTTTGCGCATCTTGTCCGATCGGCGTTCCCGCGGGCCGATGTGACTGGCAGTCATGTCGAGCAGGGATGGGTCGCGGTGGCATGCGCGCGGGGTCTACGTGCATGTACCCAGCGTCCTTGGGTTAGGTTAGCCTTGCCTGGCTGTGAGCGGGAGAGGGGGAGTCCATGTGTGAGGTACCACCGGAGCGGACCGTGGGGGCGCGCGCTGTGCCGCCGTCTCCCGTGCGCCGCGCGAGCATGTGCCGCGCGCCCCGGCCCCGGGCCGATCGCGTGAGACGGCCCCGCGCAACCGGCCGTCGCGGCCGTTGACTTCTCCCGCCACGCCATGACCGGGCGCGCGCGTACGCCGCCCCGGGATGACGTGATCGTCCTCGCCGGTGCCTTCCGCGCCGGCGCCCATCCCCGCAGGAGCCACCCGATGACCCAGACCCTGTCGCCCGAGCGCCTCCGCGCCGACATAGCGGAGCTGCTCGACTGCGACCCCGCCGACATCGCACCCGATGAGAACCTGGTCGACCTGGGCCTGGACTCGATGCGGATCATGGTCCTGGTCGAGCGCTGGCGTGCCGCGGGGGCGGCGACGCTGGAATTCCCCGATCTGGCCGAGAAGCCCGAACTGGCCCACTGGACGGCGGTCGTCACGGGCGGTGCCGCATGAGCCGGATCGACCACCGGCACCGCCACCTGGACCGGATCGCGGAGGTCCGGACGGGCCTGAGCGCCGAGAAGGTGGGATATCCGATCGGCATCCGACGGACCGAGGTCGTGCGAACCGCGCCGGTCGGCGCGGGCCTGCTGCGGGTGACACTGGGCGGGGCGGGCACCGAGGGGTTCGAGGCCCACTCACCGGACGAACACGTGAAACTGATCTTCCCGGACCCGGACGGCACGCTGCGGCTGCCCGAGCCGAACGGGGCGATGCTCCACTGGCCGCGGCCGGCGGTCGTCTCGCGGGAGTACACCGTGCGCCGCTACGACCCGGTGGCGGGCGAGATCGACATCGACATCGCCCCGCACGACGGCGGACTCGCGTCGGACTGGGCGCACGAGGCCCGGCCCGGCGACATCATGCACATCGCGGGTCCGCCCGGCGGGCTGATCGTCCCGCACACCTACGACCGCTATCTGCTCGCGGGCGACATCACGGCCCTCCCAGCTATCGCGCGATGGCTGGAGGAACTGCCCCGATCCGCGAAGGGCTGGGCGTTCGTCGAAGTCGCCGACGCGGAACAGGAGATCGAGCTGTCCGCCCCCGAGGGTGTCGAGGTGCGCTGGCTGCACCGCGGGGACCTGCCGGCGGGCACCGGTGACGCCCTGGAGCGTGCGGTGACCGCGGTGAGCGTGCCCGGGGGCGAGCGGGTGTACGTGTGGGTCGCGGGTGAGGCGGGGCAGATCAAGCCGCTGCGCCGATGGGTCCGCGACGAACTGCGGCTGGACAGGGCCGACCACGACATCACCGGCTACTGGAAGCGCGGCGTCGCCGACTTCGACGAGGACGACCACTGACCGACCGGGCGTGGGCGGGCGGGCGGCGGGCCCGGCCCCGGGTTGTCCTGCCGGAAGATCTTCAACTAAGGTAAGCCTTACCTAAGTAACTGAGCAACAGGGAGCATTACATGTCCATACGCAGATCGTTCGGCCTGATCGGCGCCGTGTCGCTGACCCTCGTCCTGGCCGGATGCGGCGGGTCGTCATCGGACGACGGGTCGGACGCTTCGGGTAAGGCCAAGACCCGGGTGTTCACCGCGGACAACGGCAAGATCACCATTCCGGCCGACCCGAAGCGTGTGGTGGCCACCGGCTACGCCGTCCCCGTCATGATCGAGGCCGGCGCACCGCTGGTCGGGATCTCCTCCTGGCAGCGTGGCGAGCCGATGATGACCAAGGGCGATCTCGCCACGTACAAGAAGCTCCCCAAGGTGGCGGGCGAGCAGGCGGCCGAGACCAACTACGAGGCCGTCGCCGAGGCCGATCCCGATCTGATCGTCATCGGTGTTCCCGCTCCCGTGCTCGGTGACATCGACATCAAGCGGCTGGAGTCCATCGCCCCCGTCGTGGCGATCGGCCCGACCGTGCCGTCCGCCTGGCGCGAGCTCTCCCGCAAGCAGGCCGACGCAGCCGGCGCGCTCACGAAGTTCGACGCCGCGAAGAAGACCTACGAGACCAAGGCCGCCGGCCTGGCCAAGAAGTACAAGGACGTGCTGCCCCAGCTCAAGCTGGGCCATGTCGGCGCCTACGGTGACGCCGCCAAGGGCACCTTCCAGCGCGAGTTCGACGGTTCGTGGGGCCCCAACATCGCCAACGACATCGGCGCGAAGTACTACGGCAAGGTCAAGAAGCCCGGCGCCGGATCGGCCTCGGTCAGTGAGTACCCGTCCATCGAGGAACTCCCGGCCGCCTTCCGCGGGGCCGACGCACTGACCTACTCGGTCAACGCCGACGGCAGCGTCCCCAAGCCCGTCCAGTACGTCCTGGACTCCAAGCTCTGGAAGAACCTCCCCGCCGTCAAGGCCGGGAAGGCGTTCCCGTTCCGCTACACCGAGGCCGCCACCTACGGTGAGGCACTGAAGACCCTGGACGCGATCGACGAGTCGCTCGCTCCGCTGCTGAAGCCGTGAGGGTCGCGGGCCGCGCGTCCCGGGCGGCGAAAACGGGGCGGGCCGTGCCGCAGATCGGTCTGCTCGTCGGCGGACTGGTGCTGCTGGCGGCGGTCGCCGTCCTCAGCATGGGAATCGGGGCCCGCCACGTAGCACCCACCGAGGTCGTCAAGGCACTCCTGGACTACCGGGGCACCGACGACCACGTGGTCGTCCGGGACGTCCGGGCGCCGCGAGCGCTGCTGGCCATCGCGGTGGGCGCCGCGCTCGCGGTGGCCGGCGCCCTGATCCAGACGCTGGCCCGCAACCCACTGGCCGAGCCCGGCATCCTCGGAGTCACCGCGGGCGCCGGGTTCGCCGTCACCATCGGCTCGGCCCTCGGCCTCGCCACCGGTCAGGGCGGCGAACTGGGCTTCTCGATCCTCGGCTCCGTACTCGCGGCACTCCTGGTCGCCGCGGTCGGGCGACGCTCGCCCCTGCGCCTCGTGCTCACCGGTGTGGCGCTCACCGCGGTGCTGAGCGGCGTAGCGCTGGGCATGCGGCTGATGCTCCCGGACGTCTTCGACACCTACCGCTTCTGGTCGGTCGGATCGCTGGCCGGCCGCGAACAGGAGCCACTGACAGTGCCGTTGACCGCCATCGGAGTGTGCCTGCTCGGCGCGCTGCTGCTGAGCCGGGCGCTCAACGCCCTCACCCTGGGCGAGCACGTGGCCCACACCCTGGGCGCGGGCGTCGGCCGGGTACGGGCCGCCACCCTGGTGCTCATCACCGTCCTCAGCGGCGCGGCGACCGCGGTGGCCGGGCCCATCCTCTTCGTCGGGCTGATCGTGCCGCACCTGGTACGCAAGCCCGCGGCGGGCTCGGTGCCCTGGCTCATCCTCTACACGATGGTGCTCGGCCCCGTCCTGCTGCTGATCGCCGACATGGGCTCGCGGGTACTGCTGCCCACCGGCGAGGTGCCGGTGGCCGTGGTGACCGCGTTCCTCGGCGGCCCCATGCTGATCTGGGCGGTTCGCCGCTACGGGGCGGGGTCGCTGTGAACGTGCTCGGACTGAGGACCGAACGCCGCACGGTCCTGCTCGTCGCCGTGATGGTCGCCCTGATGCTCGGCCTGGGCCTGCTCGGACTGTGTTACGGGGCGTCATGGGCGTCCCCCGGCAAGGTCTTTTCCGTGCTCACCGGGACGGAACACTCCGTGGTGATCCGGGACTGGCGGCTGCCGCGCGTGCTGGCCGGACTGGTCTTCGGCGCGGCGCTCGGCGTGGCGGGGGCCATCTTCCAGAACCTCACCCGCAACCCGATGGGCAGCCCCGACGTCATCGGCCTCGACGCGGGCGCCTACACCGGCGCCCTGGTCGCCCTCACCGTGCTGTCCGGCACATCCGCGCAACTCGCCGCGGGCTCGGTGCTCGGCGGACTGCTCGTCGCTGCCGCGATCTACCTGCTGTCGATCGAACACGGCTTCTCCGGAATGCGGTTGGTCGTGATCGGCATCGCCGTCAACGCGATGGTGACCGCGATCAACTCGTGGATCGTGCTGCGCGCCGACCTGGAGGTGGCCATCGCCGCCGTCGGCTGGAGCGCCGGATCGCTCAACGGAGTGGGCTGGTCCGACCTGAGGATCCCGTTCACGGTGATCGCCGTGCTGCTGGCCCTGATGACCGCACGGGCCCACGCCATGCACCAGGCATCGCTCGGCGACGCGATCGCGGTGACCACCGGGGTCGGACTCGACCGGCTGCGGCTGCTCATGGTGCTGGTCGGCGTCGGCTGCACGGCCACGGTGACCGCGGTCGCCGGACCCATCGCGTTCATCGCGCTGGCAGCCCCGCAGATCGGCCGCAGGCTCGCGGGCGCGGCCGGAGTACCACTGCTCCCCGCCGCACTGACCGGGGCGGTGCTCCTCCAGGGCGCCGACCTGATCGCCCAGATGCTGCTCGCGCCCGTCGCGCTGCCCGTCGGCGTGGTGAGTACCGCGATCGGCGGCTGCTATCTGATCTGGCTGCTGACCAAGGAGGTGAGGCGCGCGTGACCGCACGCCTGACGGCGCGGGAGATAACCCTGCGCTACGGAGACCGCGTCGTGTCCACACGGCTGAGCCTGGACATCCCCGACGGCGCGTTCACCGCCATCGTGGGCCCCAACGCCTGCGGGAAATCAACCCTGTTGAGCGCACTGGTCCGGCTGCTGCGCCCGGACTCCGGTCAGGTGGAGCTCGACGGCCGAGAGGTCGGCGGCTACGGGACCAAGGCACTGGCCAAGCAACTCGGCTTCCTGCCGCAGGACCCCCTCGCGCCCGACGACATCAGGGTCAGGCAGCTGGTGGCACGGGGGCGGTACCCGCACCAGTCGATGCTGGCACTGTGGTCGGCCGACGACGAACAGGCCGTCACCGAGGCCATGGCCGCAGCCGGCGTCGGGGACCTGGCCGGCCGGCCGGTGCAGGAGCTGTCCGGCGGACAGCGGCAGCGGGTGTGGATGGCCATGGTGCTCGCCCAGCAGACGTCCTATCTGCTGCTCGACGAACCGACGTCGTTCCTGGACATCACCCACCAGTACCAGCTGCTCGGACTGCTGGCCAGGCTGCGCAACGAGGGCCGCACGGTCGTAGCCGTCCTGCACGACATCAACCAGGCCTGCCGCTTCGCCGACCATCTGGTCGCCATGAAGGACGGCCGGGTGGTCGCCGAGGGAGACCCCGGGGACGTCGTGGACGCCGCGCTGATCAAGGACGTGTTCGACCTGCCGAGCGTCATCGTCCCCGACCCGGTGACCGGCACACCGATGGTCGTACCCACACTTCTAGGAGAGTAAGTTGAGCACCGCAAGCGCGCCCTCGGACGGCCTTCTCGCCCTGACCAGCGCCCAGTTGGGCATCTGGAACGCGCAGCGCCTGGAGCCGGACTCGCCGTACTACGTGGTCGGGGACGTGGTCGAGATATCCGGCAGCGAGCCGGTCGACGCGGACGCGCTGGCCGAGGCGGTCCGGGCGACCACCGAAGAGGCCGAGAGCTTGCGGCTGCGGGTGTACGACACCGAGGACGGGCCGCGCCAGGCGGTGAGCGAGGAGCCGGTCCCGCTGCCCGATGTGGTCGACGTCAGCGCCGAGGCCGATCCCGCGGCCGCGGCCCAGGCATTCGTCGACGCGGAGCGGGGGAGGGCGGCCGAGGCCTGCCGGGGGATGGTGGACCGGCCGCTGTACGCACGAACCGTCATCAGGCTGTCCGACCGCGAGGTCTGGTACACCCAGCTCGGCCACCACCTCGTCTTCGACGGCTACACCGCCGCGATGCTCGCCCGCCGCACCGCAGCCCGCTACACCGCCCTGGTGCGCGGGACACAGGTGCCGCGCTGCACCTTCGGCGGATTCGCGGAGCTCGTCGCCGCCGACCGGGCCTACCGCGAGAGCGACCGCTTCACCGAAGACCGCGCGTACTGGGTCGAGCGGTTCACCCCGCTGCCCGAACTCGGGGACACCGCCGAGCCCGACACCGGCGGTTCGCCCGAGCGGACCCTGACCGCCCGCGCCGTGATCACGCCCGAGGAGACCGCCCGGCTGCGCGAGTTCGCAGGCAAGGAGGGTGTCGCCTGGGGCGAGGCGCTGATCGCCTGCTACGCCGCCTTCCTGCACCGCATGCTGGGCCACACCGACGTGGTGTTCGCCCTGCCGCTGATGTGCCGGGCCGGCTCGACCGAGCTGCGCACCCCCGCCATGGCCGTCAACGTGCTGCCCCTGCGGGTGGCCGTCCGTGGCGGGGACGGGCTCGGTGAGCTGAGCCGGCGGGTCGCGTCCGCCATGCGCGAGATGCGCGACCACCAGCGCTACCGGGGTGAGGACCTGCCCCGGGACCTCCAAGTCCCCGGCGCGGGAGCGCTGTTGCACGGACGCGGCATCAACCTCAAGGCGTTCGACCTGGCGATCGACTTCGCCGGCGCCGGCGGTGTGATGCGCAACGTGGCCGGCGGACCGCCGGAGGACATGGGCCTGAGCGTGCTGCCGACCCGGGACGGCGGGCTGCTGCTCGGCTTCGAGGTCGACGCCCGTTCCAAGGACCAGGCGGCCGTGGACGGTCTGCTGTCCGGGTTGCGGGCCCTGCTGTCCGGGCTGACCGAAGGGCTTCCCGTCGGCCGGATCGCGCTGACCGACGACGTGGCCGCGCTGTTGGCACCCTGGCGCCCGGCCGCGCTGCCCGGCACCCCGGTGGACGTACCGGCCGCCTTCGACGCCATGACCGCCGCCGGTCCCGGGCGTACCGTCCTGGTCGGCGGTGACGACCGGCTGTCCGCGGCGCAGTTGGCGGACCGGGTGCACCGGCTGGCCCGCGCCCTGCGGGCCCGCGGGATCGGTCCCGACGACGTCGTGGCGCTCGCGCTGCCGCGCTCCACCGACTCGGTGGCCGCACTGCTGGCCGTGCTGGACGCCGGGGCCGCGTTCCTGCCCCTGGACGCCGCGCACCCGCCCGAGCGGCTGCGCGAGCTGATCGACGACACCCGCCCCGCCCTGGTCCTGACCGCCGGCGCGGTCGACGGACTGCCCTGGGGCACGCTGCTCGACGAGGCCGCCGGCCTGTCCGGCGAGCCGCTGACAGCCGCCGAACTGGCCGCGCCCCGGCACCCCGAGCACCTCGCCTACGTCATCCACACCTCCGGATCGACCGGCCGCCCCAAGGGCGTGCTCGGCCGGGCCGGCGGGCTCGCCTCGCTCCTGCACCACCAGCGGTCCACCGTCGTCGCCGAGGCCGAGCAGGCGGCGGGCAGGCAACTGCGCGTCGCGCACACCTACTCGTTCGCATTCGACTCCGCCTTCGACCACCTGGTGTGGCTGCTGTGCGGACACGAACTGCACGTCTACGACACCGAGACCGCCCGGGACGCCGACGCCCTGCTCGCCGCCTTCGCCCACGACGGCATCGACATCGTGGACACCACACCGTCGATGGCCGCACCCCTGATCGACGCGGGTCTGCTCGACCGGCGGCCGACGCTGCTCGTCCTCGGCGGGGAGGCCACCCCGCCCGCCCTGTGGCGCCGCGTCGCCGGATCCGGGGTCACCGCACGCAACATCTACGGGCCGACCGAGGCCACCGTGGACAGCACCACAGCACGGATCGAGGGCGACGAGCCGACGATCGGCCACCCGCTCGCCGGCACCAGGACCTACGTACTGGACAGCGCCCTCCAGCCCGTCCCGCACGGCACGGCGGGCGAGCTCTACCTGGCCGGACCGCACCTGGCCCGCGGCTACCTCGGCATGCCCGGGGCCACCGCCGACCGCTTCGTCGCCGACCCGTTCGGCGCACCGGGCGAGCGGATGTACCGCACCGGTGACCTGGCCCGCTGGGTGCCCGGCCGTGGCCTGGAGTACCGGGGCCGCGGCGACGGACAGGTCAAGATCCGCGGCCACCGGGTGGAGACCGGCGAGGTCGAGGCGGCGCTCGCCGCCGTACCCGGGGTCACCGCGGCCGCCGCCGGGGTGCGTGCGTCCCGGCTGATCGGATACATCGCGTCCACCTCGGTCACCGCCGAACAGGCGCGCGCCCACCTGGCCGAGCGGCTCCCCGAACACATGGTGCCCGCCGCGGTCGTGGTGCTGGACCGGCTGCCTGTCACACCCAACGGCAAGCTCGACCGGGCCGCCCTGCCCGCGCCCACGCTGCCGGGCGGGGCCGGCCGGGAGCCCGGCACCGAGCGGGAGCGGCTGCTGTGCGCCGTCCTCTCCGAGGCACTCGACGTCGAACGGGTCGGCGTGGACGACGACTTCTTCGCCCTCGGCGGGGACAGCATCACCGCGATCACCGTCAGCAGCAGGCTGCGGGCCGCCGGCCTAGCGCTGCGCCCCAGGGACCTCCTGGCCCGCCGCAGCTTCGCCGCACTGGCGGCCACCGCCGAACTGCTCCAGGAAGCTCCCGAGGCGGTCGACGACCCGACCGGACCCGTGCCCGCGCCACCGATCGTGCGTGGCCTGCTCGACCCTCACCCGGACGTCGACGTCGTCGCCGGATACGCGCAGTGGACCGCCCTGCGCGTCGGTGAACTCGCCCACGAAGACCTGGTCACGGGCGTACAGACCGTGCTCGACCACCACGACGCCCTGCGGCTGCGAGTGGCCGACGGCCTGGAGGTGCTGCCCCGCGGCACGGTGCCGGCGGTCGTCGCCGAGGTGCACGGCGAGGACGTGACAGCCCTGGCCGAGCGGCTGGCCGGAGAGCTCGACCCGCGCTCCGGCGACCTGCTGCGCGTGTCCCTGCTCCGCACCGGCGACGGCACACCGGACCGGCTGGTCGTCGTCGTCCACCACCTCGCCATGGACGGAGTGTCCTGGCGCATCCTGCTGCCCGACCTGTACAGCGCCTGCACGGGCGCCGCCCTCGCCCCGGTCGGGGCGTCCTGGCGGCGGCACGCCACGCTCCTCGCCGAACAGGGCCGATCCGGCGCCCGCCGGGACGAACTCGACTACTGGCGAACCGCGCTCGGCTCCGCCTCCCGGCTGGGAACACGGCCGCTGGACCGGACGCGTGACACCGTATCGACGGCCCACCGCTCGGTCACCGTCGCCTCGGCCGAGGCGACCGAGGCCCTGCTGACCACACTGCCGGCGGCGTACCGCGCGGGGGTCGACGAAGTGCTGCTGGCCGCCCTCGTCCTCGCCCTGCGCGGCTGGGGCCTCACCGACGACGCGGTGACGGTCTCGATGGAGGGCCACGGCCGCGAACACCTCGACCTGTCCCGCACCGTCGGCTGGTTCACCAGCGAGTACCCGGTACGTGTACCCGCCTCCGACGACGTGGGTCAGGCGCTGCGCGCCGCCAAGGAGGCCCGCCGCGGCGTTCCCGACAGCGGGATCGGCTACGGCGTCCTGCGCCACCTCGACCCGCGGGCCGGCGCCGAACTCGCCGCCACCCCGCCGCCGGACGTGCTGCTCAACTACCTCGGCCGGTTCGCCCCGTTGTCCGGAACCGGCTGGCGGCTGCCGGAGCACGACGCCTTCTCGGTGACCGAGCCCGCGGCAAAGTCCCTGGAACAGGTCCTCGCCCTCAACTGCTTCGTCCACGAGGAG
This sequence comes from Streptomyces sp. NPDC127177, assembly GCF_042672475.1. Lineage (NCBI taxonomy): Bacteria > Bacillati > Actinomycetota > Actinomycetes > Kitasatosporales > Streptomycetaceae > Streptomyces > Streptomyces sp. NPDC127177. The sequence goes on along the minus strand of NZ_JBHXUW010000008.1, from coordinate 65,314 downwards.
GACGCGCCCCGGCTCGCCGTCGAGTGGACCGCCGCGACCGAGGTGCTCGGCGCCGACGCCGTGACGGCCCTCCAGCAGGCCTGGGCCGCCGCCCTGGACGCCCTGGCCGCACACGCCCTGCACACCAGGGGTGGCCTCACCCCCTCCGACCTGCCGCTCGTCGGCCTCGACCAGTCCGCCATCGACGTACTCGAACGCACCGGCCCCATCGCCGACGTGCTGCCCGCCACCCCGCTCCAGGTCGGACTGTCCTTCCACACCCTGGTCCGCGACGACCAGGACACCGACGTCTACGTCGTCCAGGCCGTGACGACCCTGGCCGGCGAGCTGGAGCCGGGCCGGATGGCGGAGGCCGCCCGGGAACTGCTGCGCCGCCACCCCGCCCTGCGCGTGTACCTGGGCACGGCGGGCGACGACGTGGTGCAGGTGATCCCGACCGAGGTCGCCCTGGACTGGCGGGAGGACGACCGGTTCCCGGAGGCGGCCCGCGCCGAGCTGGCGCGCCCGTTCGACCCGGCCCGGCCGCCGCTGATCCGTTTCCTGCTGTCCCGTGTCGGCCCCGCCGAGCACAAGCTCGTGATCACCAACCACCACGCGCTGCTCGACGGCTGGTCGATGCCACTGGTCGGCCGCACCCTGCTGGCCATCTACGCCGAGCTGAGCGGCGGACCCGCCGCCCCGGCCTCCCCACCCCTCTCGGAGTACTTCCGCTGGCTGGCCGGCCGGGACCGGGAGGCGTCGCTCGACGCGTGGCGGAACGCCCTGGCCGGCGTCGACGACGCGACCCGGCTGGCACCCGCGAGCATCGAGACCGGTGTCGAGCGGCCCGGCCGCGAGACCGTCGGCCTCGGCCCCGAATTCAGTGACCGGCTGCGCGCGTTCGCCCGCGAGCAGGGCGTCACCCTGACCACGGTCCTCCAGACGGCATGGGGCCTGCTCCTCGGCAGGCTCACCGGACGTCGCGACGTCGTGTTCGGCTGCCCGGTCTCCGGGCGGCCCGCCGAGGTCGACGGTGTCGAGTCGATGATCGGACAGCTCGGCACCACCATCCCGGTGCGGGTCCGGCACACCCAGGACGAGACCGCGCGGGACCTCATGGCCCGGGTGCACGCCGAGAGCGTCGCCCTGGCCGAGCACCACCACACCGGCCTGCCGGGGATCCAGCGGGCCGTAGGCGTCGGTGAACTCTTCGACACGATGCTCGTCATGGAGAACTTCCCGCTCTCCAGCCGCAAGCGCACCCCGCTCACCCGCGGCCTCGACCTGGCCGGGGTGGACATCACCGACGCCACGCACTACGCCCTGACCGTCATCGTGATCCCGGACGACGAGATCACGATCGGCCTCGGCTACCAGCCGCGCGCCTTCGACGCGTCGACCGTCCGCGACTACGGCCGCTGGCTGCACAACCTCCTGCGGGAGATCGTCGAGGACCCGTCACGGCCCGCGCTCCGGCTGCCGGCGCTCGATGCCGACGAGCGGGCGCTCATGCTGCGTACCGGCACCGAGATCGTCCCCGCGAAGGACCGCGGCCACTGGCTGGACGAGTTCGCCGCCTGGGTGCGGCGCAAGCCCGGGGCCGAGGCCCTGGTCTGCCGCGACCGCAGCCTGAGCTACGAGGAACTGGACCGGCAGGCCAACCGGCTGGCCCGGGCGCTGATCGCACGCGGGGTACGGCCCCAGGACCCGGTCGCGGTGCTGCTGGGACGCGACATCGAGATGACCGTGGCACTGTTCGGCGTCGCCAAGGCGGGCGCGGTGTACGTGCCGATGGACGCGAGCTACCCGCGCGAGCGGCTTGCCTACATGTTCGACGACATCAACCCGGCCGCGGCCGTGACGACCGGCGCCGAACTGCCCGTCGACCGCGACATCCCCGTCCTGCGGCTCGACGACCCGTCCACCCTCGCGACCGTCCCCGACGCCGATCCGGCCGAGGCACGCGCCAGGCTCACCGAGGACGCGCTCGCCTACGTCATCTACACCTCGGGAACCACCGGGCGGCCCAAGGGCGTCGGCGTGACCCACCGGGGTGTGCCCGACCTGATCGCACTGCAGGAGGAGGTCGTGGGCGTCACCGAGCACGACCGCTACCTGCACTTCGCGTCGACCGGCTTCGACGTCGCGTTCTGGCAGACGATGGTGCCGCTGCTCTCCGGCGGCACCTCCGTGATCGCGCCCGAGGAGGTGCGCGTACCGGGCGACGAACTGCTCGACTACATCACCGAGCACCGGGTCACCGGAGTGAACCTGCTTCCGTCGTTCCTCGCCGCGATGCCCGACGACCGCACGGTGGACCCCGACGTCTTCTTCGTCGTCGGCGCCGAACGCCTCGACCCCGAGCTGGCGCGACGCTGGGGCCGGGGCCGCCGGGCACTCTTCAACGCCTACGGGCCCACCGAGGTCACGATCAACTCGGCGACCTGGCACTACGACCCGGACGACGCCGGACCGCTGCCCATCGGCCGCCCCGACCCCAACGTCCGCGCCTACGTGCTGGACGGCGGACTCCAGCCGGTCGGCACCGGCGTCACCGGCGAGCTGTACCTCGGCGGGCCGAGCCTGGCACGCGGATACCTGGGCCGCCCCGGCCTCACCGCGGCCAGCTTCGTCGCCGACCCGTTCGGCCCGCCCGGCGAGCGGATGTACCGCACCGGTGACCTGGTGCGCTGGCGGCCGGACGGCCAGCTGGTGTTCCTCGGCCGCGCCGACCACCAGGTCAAGATCCGCGGCTTCCGCGTCGAGCTGGGCGAGATCGAATCCACCCTGACCGGCCACCCCGACGTGCGCGCCTGCGCCGTCATCGTGCGCGAGGGCAGGCTCGTCGGCTACGTCATCCCGACCGACGACGCCGACCTCGACATCGCCCGGGTGCGCGAGTACCTGGCCGGGGAACTGCCCGACCACATGGTGCCGACGGCGCTCGTGCCGATCGACCGGCTGCCGCTGAGCCCGAGCGGCAAGCTCGACTCCGCCGCGCTGCCGGCGCCCGAGACCGTGGCCGCCGCCCGACGCGAACCCGCCACCGCGGAAGAGGCCGTGCTGCTCGGCGTGTTCCGGGATGTCCTCGGCACCGACGGCATCGGACCCGACGACAGCTTCTTCGCCATCGGCGGGGACAGCATCGTGTCCCTGCAAGTGGTGTCCCGGGCCCGTCGCCAAGGACTCGGCCTGACAGCGAAGGACGTGTTCGAGGGCGAGACCGTCGCCGGGATCGCCGCGCGGGCCGCCACCCTCGACGCCGGTGAGGCCCCCGCGACCGGGGAAGCGCCCCTGACCCCGATCATGCGCGACCTGCTGAGCCGTGCGGGGGAGGCGGCCGACGGATTCTGCCAGTGGGTGGAGATCTGTGTACCGCCCGGCGGCGACGAGACGACCTGGCGGTCCGTGCTCGACGCGATCCTGGCCCGGCACGACGTGCTGCGGGCCCGACTGACCGGCGGCACACTGCACATCCCGCCGGCCGGCACCGTGACCGGGGCCGACGTGCTGACCCGCGTACGGGCGGACGGCGACCTGCGCGCCCCCTCCGACGCGGGGATCGCCGCGGCCCGTGAGTCGATGGACCCGCGCACCGGCCCGCTGCTGCGCGCGGTATGGGTGGACGCGGGCCCCGACCGGCCCGGCCGCCTCGTCCTGATCGCCCACCACCTGGTCGTCGACGGTGTCTCCTGGCGCGTCCTGCTGGACGACCTGGAGCACGCCCACTCCGGCGGCACGCTGACCCGGCACGGTCAGTCGTTCCTCGGCTGGGCGCGCGCCCTGAGCGACGCCGACCGGCGGGACGAACTGCCGCACTGGCGGCTGATGAACGCCACACCGGCGCTCACCCGCCCGCTCGACCCCGCCCGGGACACCGTGGCCACCGCCACGCACCACGAGATCCGGCTCGACACCGAATCGACCCGCGCCCTGATCACGACGCTGCCCGCCCTCTACCGCACCACTCCGGACGCCGTACTGCTGACCGCGCTCGCACAGGCGGTACGGGCCTGGCGCGGCACACCCGAATTGCTGGTCGCGCTGGAGAGCCACGGGCGTCCCCGCCACGTCGACCTGTCCCAGACCGTCGGCTGGTTCACCGCCGTCCACCCCGTACGGCTCGACGCGGACGACGACGTGAAGGCGGTCAGGGAGCGGCTGCGCGCCCAGGGCGACGGCCTCGGTCACGGCATTCTCACCGCGGCCGGTCTGCTGGAACCCGTGCACCCGGAGATCGCCTGGAACTACCTCGGCCGCTACCCCGGCGCCCCGGACGAGGAGACGCCGTGGCAGGCGCCCCCGGACGCCGACCCGCTCGGCTCCAACGGCTCCGGCACGATGCCGCTCCCGTACAGCCTGATGGTCAACGCCCTGGTACGCGACGACGCGCTCGGCGTCCGGATCACCTGGCCCGCCGCCCTGTTCACCACCGCCGAGGCGGAGGAACTGGGGGAGAACCTGCGGACCGCGCTCCTGAGCATCGCCGCCACCGCCGAGATCAGGGCGCTCGACGGCGACCGCCCGGTCGCCGACGTCCAGCCGCTCACCCCGCTCCAGGAGGTGATGCTGCGGCACTCGCGCACCGAGCGCCCCGACCCGTACACCGTGCAGTCGGCCTTCACCCTCGCCGGTCCGCTCGACATCGAGGCCCTGCGCGCCGCGGGCGCCGGTCTGCTGGCCCGCCACCCGAACCTGGGTGCCGTGTTCCCCGCCGGCCTGGCGGTGATCCCCGTATCGCCCACGCCGGACTTCCGCGTGGCCGACGGGCCCGCCGACGAGGTACTCGCGGCCGACCTGGCCGAACCCTTCGACCTGGCCGGGGGCCCGCTCCTGCGCCTGACCGTGATCCGGCGCGGCCCCGAGCTCGTCGACCTCGTCATGACCAGCCATCACGTGCTCTCCGACGGCTGGTCCGCCCCGCGCATCCTCGCCGAACTGTTCGCCCTCTACACGGCGAACGTGCGCGGCGGCGCTCCGGGCCTGCCGGCCCCCGTACCGTTCGGCGACTACCTCCGCTGGTCCGCCGACCACGAACCCGACCTGGGCGCGTGGGCGGCCGAGCTGGACGGCCTGCCCGAGGGCGACTACCTGGGCGGCGGCGAACCCGGCCCCGCCTGGCAGGAACCCGAGGTCATCGACTTCGACGCCGCGCTGGTGGCCGACCTCACCACCCTCGCCGCCCGGCGCGGTCTGACCCTGAACACACTGGTGCAGGGCGCCTGGTCGGTGCTGCTCGCCCGGCGATCCGGTCACCTGGACGTCTGCTTCGGCGCCATGGTGTCCTGCCGTCCCCCGGAGCTGGCGGGCGTCGAGGAGATCATCGGCCTGCTGGCCAACACCGTGCCCGTGCGTGCACGGCTGGCCGGCACACTGGCCGACACCCTCGTTCGGCTCCAGTCCGGTCAGCGGGCCCTGATCGAGCACCACCACGTGGCCCTGACCGACCTGGAACGGCTGACCGGGCGGCGCAGGCTGTTCGACAGCCTGGTGGTGTTCGAGAACTATCCCGTCGACCCGGACCGTCTGCGCGAACCCGCCCCCGGGCTCACGGTCGTCGGAACCCGCTTCCGTGAGGCCACGCACCACCCGGTGACCCTGACCGTCATGCCCGACGGAGACGGCTGGACCGGTGTGTTCGCCCACCGTTCCGGCACGGACGTCGAAGGGCTCGCCGGCGAACTGCTCGACCTCCTGCGCAACCTCGACAAGCACCTCGACAACGACGTGCGCGACCTCCTGGCGGACCGATGAGTGAGAAGGCCGCTCCGCCCGACGAGCGGGTCGACCGGGAACTGCTGCGGATCGCGTTCATCCTGGTGCTCGGCACCTTCATGGCCACGCTGGACGCCACGATCGTCAGCGTCGGCATCGACCGCCTGACCGACGAGTTCGACGTGTCCGTCGCCGAGATCCAGTGGGTCACCACCGCCTACCTGCTGGCCGTCGTAGCCGCCGTGCCCGCGTCCGGCTGGCTGGCCGACCGGTTCGGCGGCCGGCGGACCTGGCTCGCCGCGGTGGGCGTCTTCCTGCTCGGCTCGGTGCTCTGCGCCTCGGCCTGGTCGGTGACCAGCCTGGTCGTGTTCCGGGTGATCCAGGGCCTCGGCGGCGGACTGCTGCCCGCGACGGGGCAGGCCCTGCTGGCCCGCGTCGCGGGCCCCGGCCGCACCGGCCGGGTGATCAGCGTCGTCGCGGTCGTCCCGCTGCTGTCACCGGTGTTCGGCCCGCTGGCCGGCGGCTCCATCCTCTCCGTCGCGCCCTGGCCGTGGCTGTTCCTGGTCAACCTGCCGATCGGAGTGGCCGCCGCCCTCCTCGCCCGCCGCTACGTCCCCGCGGTACCCCCGTCGAACCGGCGGACACCGTTCGACCTGCGCGGGGCGCTGCTGCTCTCGCCCGGTCTGGCCGTGCTGGTGTACGGACTCACCGAGGTCGCCCACGGCCGCACCGCCCCGGCCACGGCCGGCGTGGCGGTGGGACTGGCGATGCTGGCCGGCTTCACGGTGCACGGCCTGCGGACCATCGGCACCCCCCTGGTCGACCCCCGTCTGTTCACCCGTCCCCCCTTCGGCGCCGCCGCCCTCTCCCTCCTCGTCCTGGGCGCGTCGGTGTTCGGCACGATGTTCCTGCTGCCGCTGTACTTCCAGACCGGCCGAAACATGTCGGCCTGGGAAGCCGGCCTGCTGCTCGCCCCCCAGGGCCTGGGAGCGGCAGCCGGATCGGTCCTGGTCAACCGCACCATCAACAAGGTCCCCCCACGGACCCTGGTCATCACCGGCATCGTCCTCATCCTCGCGGGCACGGCCCCCTTCACCCAGCTCGGCCACGGACTCCCCGACGCCGTGATCGTCGCGGCACTGGCGGTGCGCGGCTTCGGGATGGCGATGGTCGGCGCGCCCGTGATGAACATCGTCTACAGCCGCATCGACCCCGAGCACCTCCCACGCGCGTCCGGCGCGCTCAACCTGCTCAACACCGTGGGCGGCTCGGTCGGCACGGCAGCCCTGGCCGTGGTCCTGCAGAACCGTCTGTCCGCCCGCGGCCCGGACATCTCCGCCGCGTTCGGCGACACCTTCTGGTGGGTCCTCGGCTTCTGCCTCTTCGCCGCGGCGGGGGCGACCAGGCTTCCGCGGACCCGGGCCAGGGGGGCGTGACGAGTGTCCGGCCGCGTCACAGGGCCCCTGCGGGCGAGTCCGTGACGTCGCGGTCCTGTCCGCCGGTCGTCACCGGCCGGCGGTCGCGACCGTGTGTCCGGCTCATCTCGACCGGCCCGCGGGCTCACGGCGACTGCCGGGCCTCCGGGCCGACCCGGACCGGCACACCCGCGCGCGGCGGGAGTTCGAGCCCCAGGTTCTCGCGCAGGGTGGTGCCGGTGTAGTCGTCGGCGACGATCTTCCGCCCGCGCAGCTCGTGCAGCAGGCCGTTGACGACGAAGTCGTGCTGCCGCGGGTCCGCGAGGCCGCCGAGGGTGATCACGTCCAGCACCCCGGCCCGGAAGCGCTCCTCGACGGCGTCGGCGAGCTGCTCGGGTGTTCCCGCGGCGGCCCAGTGCCCGGTGTCCTGGGCCGCGATCACCAACTCCCTCAGTGTGTAGCCCTGTCGGGCGTAGCCGGCGAAGATGTCCACCCGGCCGCGACGGCGGTTCACCGAGGCCGGGTCGGGCAGCAGGCTCTCCGGTAGTTTCGCGTCGAGCGGCAGCTCCGACAGATCCACGCCGCCACCGAGCATGTCGGCCACCTGCGCCCGCCCCAGTTCGAAGTCGATCGACTCGCGCCTCTCCCGCACCAGCCGCCGCGCCTCCTCCTCGCTGGCTCCGTAAGTGGCGTGGAACGAGCTGAAGATCAGCGGCAGACCGTCGGCCCGTCCCAGCCGTTCGGCCTGACCGCGGATCTTCCGGGTGAAGTCCAGCGCGACGTCGAGGGTGGGGAGCGAGGTGAAGACGACCTCGGCGTAGCGGGCGCCCAGGGCCGTACCCGCCTCGGACTGCCCGGCCTGGATCTGCACCGGGCGCCGCTGCGGCAGCGGCGGGATGTTCAGCGGACCGGCCACGCTGAAGAACCGGCCGGTGTGGTCGATGCGGTGTACCCGGTCCGGGTGCAGCACCGCACTGCCGTCCGCTCCCACCGTCAGCGCCCCCGGTTCCCAGCTGTCCCACAGGGCGTTGACCACCTCCAGCGTCTCCGCGGCCCGCGCGTAGCGCTCCTCGGGGCTGGGCAACTCGCCCGGCCCGAAGTTCTCCTCGCCGATCGAGGAGGTCACCAGGTTCCAGGCGGCCCGCCCGTTGCTGACGTGGTCGAGCGTGCCGAACAGCCTGGCCAGGTTGAACGGGTGGTGGAACGTGGTCGAGACGGTGGCGATCAGGCCGATCCGCGATGTCACCTGGCTCAGGGCCGAGACGAAGACCAGCGGTTCCTGCGACCCGATCGCCCCTTGGGCTCCGAAGCTGAGCAGGTCGGCGGTGAACAGCGCGTCGATCCGCGCCGCCTCGGCGAGCCCGGCCACCCGCAGGGCGGTGTCCAGAGTGGACCGGGTGGGATCGATCGCCAAGTCGTAGGTCTCCGACGTGCCGCCGGCTCCGGTCACGGTCTTGAGCGTCCTGGGCCGCTTCGCACTCACAACTCGTCCATTCTCACCGGCCTTCGCTACGCGGACCGGTGGCGTCAAGGGGTGGCGGATCTCTGGGGGACGGGCCAGTACCCGGGACGGCCGGGCGGTATGGGGCGCGGCCGGCCGAACCGGCGCAGGAGCCCGCCGGGTGGCCGCCATCGGGCGCCCACGCCTGCCGCACCTGCCACGCCCGCCGTACCTGCTTCCCGCACGGCCGGAATGGTCCATCGGCAGCCCTTGTCCCGCTCTCAACCCCGTTGGAGCGGGGGTGTCCTGTCCGAGGGGCGGTCCGGCGCCTTGGGCATCGCACGCACCGGGCCGCGTCCGATCTCCGAACGAGGATCACCCGGCAGGTTCCGGGCCGGGGCGGGTTGTCAGCGACAGAGCGCGGTGTGTGTCCGGCAGAGGTCCACGTGGCGGCGCTTCGTCCGGCCCGGACGCAGAGCCTCGGCCCCACCCGGCCCGACGCGCGCTGCGCCCACGTTGACCCCTCTGCCCCGACGCCTGAAGCGTCACCTGATATGCGCGGTACGGACGACTCGGGTCGCCCGGCCGCGCACGATGTGCGAGACGAAGGTACGTGCCGCCCGGGTGGCTCTGTCAAGACCGCCCCACCGCCCCATCCGGCGGGCGGGCCCGGTTCTGCGCGGCGCAACATTGAGTAAGTCTTTGCCCGTGGCCGGAACGTGACGCTCCGCCTCTCTCTCGACCCCGTCCCGGGTGGGTGGGCACGGCGTGGGCCCGCGTCGGCGCCGTGCGGTCGGGCGCGGCGGGCGGCCGAAAGTGTGCGGGCGGCCGCCCTCGCCGCGTTACGGCCACGTTGACCGTATGCAATGGCAAGCCGCACTCTCATTACGTAACTGGTTAGTACATCTAGTTCGGCCGGGAGTGGCGCAACCCTCGAACGCGCTGTTCAGGCGCTGTTCCCGGGCCCCGGTCGACAACAGCACGCAGGAGGTAGCGCATGTGTGGCATCACCGGCTGGGTGTCCTTCGAACGTGACTTGCACAGTGCGTCCGCGACCGTGGACGCCATGACCGAGACGATGTCCTGCCGCGGCCCGGACGACCGCGGCACCTGGATCAGCGGTCCGGCCGCGCTCGGGCACCGTCGACTGGCCATCATCGATCTGCCCGGCGGGCGCCAGCCGATGACGGCGGACACCCCGCGGGGAACGGTCGCGCTCGTCTACTCGGGGGAGACGTACAACTTCACCGAGCTGCGCAGCGAACTGAGCGGACGCGGGCACCGGTTCAGCACGGACTCCGACACCGAGGTCGTGCTGCGCGGGTACCTGGAGTGGGGCGAGGCGGTAGCCGAGCGGCTCAACGGGATGTACGCGTTCGCCGTGTGGGACGGGCGCCACGACAAACTCGTCATGATCCGCGACCGCATGGGCATCAAGCCGTTCTACTACTACGAGACCCCCGACGGCGTCCTGTTCGGCTCCGAACCCAAGGCGATCCTCGCCAACCCGCTGGCCCGCGCCCGCGTCGGTCTCGACGGGCTGCGCGAACTCTTCGCCTTCGTCAAGACGCCCGGTCACGCCGTGTGGGATGGGATGCGCGAGGTCGAGCCCGGCACGGTCGTCACGGTCGACCGCAACGGGCTGCGCCGGCACGTCTACTGGGAGCTGGAGACCCGCCCGCACACGGACGGCAAGGACGAGTCCATCGCCCATGTGCGCTCGCTCCTCGACGACATCGTGCGGCGCCAGATGGTCTCCGACGTACCGCGCTGCACGCTGCTCTCCGGCGGGCTGGACTCCTCCGCCATGACGGCGATAGCCGCCCGCCAACTGGCCGAGAACGGCGAGACGGTGCGCAGCTTCGCCGTCGACTTCCAGGGCCAGGCGGACAACTTCGTCCCCGACGAGCTGCGGGGCACCCCGGACACGCCGTACGTGCACGACGTCGCACGGGCCTCCCGCACCGACCACCGCGACATCGTGCTGGACTCGCACGCACTCGCCGACCCCGAGGTGCGCGCCCAGGTGATCCGGGCCCGGGACATCCCGATGGGCTTCGGTGACATGGACGCCTCCCTCTACCTCCTGTTCCGGTCCATCCGCGAGCATTCGACCGTCGCCCTGTCCGGCGAGTCGGCGGACGAGGTCTTCGGCGGGTACCTGCAGTTCTTCGACGAGGAGGCGCGCCGCGCCGACACCTTCCCCTGGCTGGTGCGCTTCGCACAGCACTTCGGGGACGACTCCGACGTGCTGAGGCCCGACCTGACGGCCGCCCTCGACATCCCCTCGTACATCCAGGACAGCTACGGCACGGCCGTCGCGGGAGTCCAGCGTCTGGACGGCGAGAGCGACTTCGAGTACCGGATGCGCAAGATCTGCCATCTGCACCTGACGCGCTTCGTACGCGTCCTGCTCGACCGCAAGGACCGGGCGAGCATGGCGGTCGGCCTCGAAGTGCGGGTGCCCTTCTGCGATCACCGCCTCGTGGAGTACGTGTACAACACGCCGTGGTCCCTGAAGTCCTTCGACGGCAGGGAGAAGTCACTGCTGCGCGAGGCCACCGCGGACGTGCTGCCGAAGTCCGTCTACGACCGGGTCAAGAGCCCGTACCCCTCCACCCAGGACCCCAAGTACGCGCTCGCCCTCCAGGGGCACGCCAAGGACCTGCTGGCGCGGCCCTCGCACCCCGTCTTCGACCTCGTCGACCGGGGCCGGGTCGCGCGTGCCGCGCAGCATGACGCGCCACAGATCACCCAGGCCTCCCGGCGGGGGCTCGAGCGCACGCTTGACCTGGCGCTCTGGCTCGATCTCTACAAGCCGGACATAGCGCTCTCCTGACCGGGCGGGCGAGGCAGGCCAGCCGTCCGCGACGACGCGGGAGCGGGTCGTCAGGAGCCTCCGGGGCACGGGTGCGTGCCCCGGAGGCCGGCCGGGCGGCCCTTCCTGCCCCGCTAGGAGCCCGGGACGGCCGACGTGGGCAACTGGGTCCGTACGCTCACGAATTCGCCGCGCCGCGGCACCGCGCACCGCAGGACCTTCGCCAGTTCGATGTCCTGCGGGGTGTGGGTGAGGACGGTGATCCCCTCGGCGGCGAGGGCTTTTTTGGACTCCCGGGCGCGGCGGCTGCCCTCCGGGCCCGCGAGCGTGTTCAGGGTCGCGGTCGTGACGCGTCTGCCGAGTGCTCTCCTGAAGAGTTCGTCGACGCGCTGCCGCGCCGACGTGGGCGCGAGGACCGCTGACCGGTCGTCCGGGTCCAGGTGCAGCAGGACGTTCTCGGGCAGTGGCAGGTCCCGGTGGAGCCACCGCACCTGATGGATCGCGTCCGGCCGCAGGCCACGCCTGCTGTCGCGGTTGCCCGCCGACCGCAGGAGACCGGGTTCGATCCGCAGCAGCCCGGCACCCCAGCGGCCCTTCGCGTCGTCCGCGTGGACGAGCAGGCAGATCTGGCCCTCGTTCTCGGGCGGAAAGGCCCAGCCGCCGAGCCGTGTCGAGAAGCGCAGGTCGAATTCGATGCCATCGCGGACCAGGTCCATGCGCTGTCCGGGCCGGAGCGCGAAGGCCGACATGATCGTCTGCTCGACCTTGACCCCGATGACGGTCCGTTCCGCACGCGAGAGATCCATGAGGTCGAAGCGGCCCGTGAGGCTTCCGTCGAGGACGAAGTCGAAGGCATCGCGCAGCGCACCGGCCATGAGGCTGCCGTCGGGGTCCGACCGGACCAGGACCGAGTGCAGGGAGCTGAGCTCGGTGTCAGGCCCTCCGTACGTCGTCGCGGCGGGGCCGTCCTCGGCCGGGGAGTCGGGACAGTGGAGCCAGGCATCCAGTGCCCCGTCGGTGAGGCGGACCCGCTTGAAGGGTCCACCAGGCAGCTCCGACCGCGCCATGGCCGCGTCCGAGACGGTCAGCAGATTCAGCAGGCGCAGTGTCGATGCGGTGCGGTTCAGTTCGGGAGAGCGGAGGATCTTCCGGGCGGCGCTGATGCCTGCCCCTGTGAAGTCCCGTTGGACCGGGCCGGTGTGCACGACGACGCTGAACGGTGTTTCCGTCTCGGCGGGGAACCCCTCCAGCAGGCCGTCGACGATCCGCGCGACCGGCACCCGGCGTGCCACGGTCACCGTCAGGTTGTCCTGCGAGTCGTGGACCCGGTAGTCGGCGTCCGTGGCCCCCGCGAGCCGCACCGCCCGCAGGAGCCGCCCGAGGAGCGAGGCGTCCGGCCGGCGGGCGTCGGCCATGATGACGGTCAGGTGTTCCGTGCCCCGGCCTGCGCGCGGTGACTCGGGCCGCGCGGGTGCGCCCGTTCCGGCTGCCGGTTCGCGGCGCGCGCTCCCGGCCCCGGCCGGATGGCTCGCGGCGCTGCGGCCGGGCAGGACCGAGGGCTCGCCGCTCGGGCTCCCCGGGACGGAGCCCGGCTGACCGGGACCGGCGAGCAGGCCGGCCAGATCGCGCAGGGCCTGTGCCTCGTTGAAGGGGTCGCCTTCCTCCCGGGCCAGTTCGGCCGCCGTGGTGAGCAGCGACTCCGCCGTGGCCGTGTCCCCCTTGCCGCGGGCGGCCTCCGCCTTCAGGCGGAGCGTCATGCCGCGCAGCGAAGGGGGTTCATCCGGCAGCTTCGACAGGGTTCTCCAGGCGCGGCTGTACCGGTGCGCGGACAGCTGGCTCCAGGCGAGCGCCACCTGGGCCCAGCCATGGCTCACCGGGTCCCGTGCCTCGCGCGCCGCGTCGGACACCCGGTCGGCGGCCCTTTCGAACGCCGTCCGATGGCGTGGTGAAGCCGTGACGTCCCGCAGGATCACCAACAGGCCCGCCCGGGTCCTGAGTGCCACGTCCTCGGTGCTGTCGCGCGGTGTGAGCAGGGCGAAAAGATGCGGGTACCGGGAGACGTGGCTCGCCGGGGAGTTCCCCCGCCGGCCCACCCCCTCGACGACGCCTGGTCCTTGTTCCACGTCGACCCCGGCGACGACATGAGCGGGGAAGGGGTCCGAGGGGTGGTCCCGCGTGTAGTCGGCCACGACGATGCGGGCGTGGTGGGCGACCAGCCGCTCCAGTGCGGCGCGCCACCGGGCGGGCGGGATGTCACGCAGCGCGCGGGCCCGCGCGAAACTCCTGACGGCGTCATGCAGATGGTGGAGGCCGTCGGCGGACGCCTCCAGCAGTCCGGCGCCGACCAGTTCGTCGATGACCAGGAAGGTCGCGCGGTCATTGGCACCCAGCAGCACACCGATCTCCGCGGATGCCAGCCGGGCGCGCGGATGCAGAGCGAGCAGGAGCAGACCCCTCAGGGTTCCGTGCGCCAGCGCGGCCAGCCGCGCTCCCAGAACGGTGTGCAGGTCCCAGCCGGGCGCGGTTTGCGGCGCGTCGGGGCGCGCCGCTCGCAGCAGGGTGAACGCGTTGTCGTCCGTGGCCGCCCATTTCGCGACCAGCTTGACGGCCAGCGGCCACGCGTCGCCCGGAAAGGACGGCTCCGAGCGGTGGCCGCCGCCCCCGGACTGCGCGCTCCGGCGCATGATCGCGCGCACGCCCGCGCCGTCCAGAGGCTCCAGCATGACGACCGAACCGAATACCTCCCCCGAGTCCCCGGTGGCCAGGACCGCGCAGCCGGGGCCGGCCGGGAACAGTCTGGACGCCGAGTCCTTGGACGGGTTGTCGAGGACGATCAGGACGCGCCGGCCGGTCAGGGTGGAGCGGTACAGCTCCGCCATGTCGGCGGCCCCGGCCGGAATGGATTCGGCGGGCACGCCGAGAGCCTGCAGGAAGCCGTAGAGGACCGAGGAGATGTCGGTCGAGTGGAGGTCGGCGTACAGCACGCCGTCCTCGAACTGATCCTTCACCCGGTGTGCCACGAAGAGCATCAGGGCGGTGGCTCCCGCCCCCTGGACACCGCGCGGCGCGGTGATGCACACGGTGGGGGTGCCGGAAGTCGTGACGAGGCGGCCGACGGTGGCGACCGCAGCCTGACGTCCGGCGAAGTGCTCGGTCTGTGCCGGGAGTTGGTCCGGGGCGGGCCATCGCCGGGACTGCCTCTCCGCCGATGACGGCGGCGCGGCGAGTCCCAGCAGTTCCAGCGTGCGCGCCGATGCCTGCGCGAAAGGCCGCAGCTCCGCGGGGATTTCCGCGACGCCCAGGGGCCCCCGGTCGCCGTCCGGCCTGTCGGCGGCGACCGCGGGCAGCCCGCCCCGGCCGCCTCCCCGCGCGGCGACGAACCGGCTCAGGGCCCGTTGCAGCCGCCACACATCGCGTTCCGCCAGGTGCTCCCGCAGCAGAGGCTGCACCTGGGGCGGTACCACGAGCTCCACGGCGCCGCCGATCCGCGTCTCCAGGGTGAACAGGCTGCTTGTCAGCAGCTCGGCGAGGTCCGCCGTGGCCGCCTCCGGTACGAGCTCCTGACTGATCAGGTGCAACAGCGGAAGGCTCAGGCGGTCGAACGCACTGGACAGCACAGCCAGACGGGCGGCCGGCGGGGCAGCCGTCCGCAGGAAGTTCTCGGTACGTTCCTCCGGGCTCCTGGGTGTCTGCCGCGGGGAGCGGCCGTCCGTCCGGACGCGGCCGGCGGGCGGGACCAGTACCGCACCGCATCCGTCCGGCGCCGCGCGCATCACCGTGCGCGACCAGCGGCCCAGCGAATGGGGCGACAGCGACAGCACGGGAAGGGGCAGCCAGCCGCCACTGCCGGCCGCCTCGGGCGGCGGCAGCAAAGGCGGCCGCTCGAAGGGCAGCCGGGCGTTGTGGGCGCCGGGAGCACCCGGTGAGACACGGGCCGCCGGGAGGTCCAGCCCGGTTCTGCGCCACAGCGTGGCGGGCAGCGGACTGAGCAGCGCCACCGGTGTCGTCGCCGACCACGCGCGCAACTGCTTCCACACCTGCGGGCCGCGCCACGCCTCGGCGGTGAAGTCGGACACGGCCAGCACCAGACGGCGGCCGTCCGGTGACCGGAGCCGGCCGGGCGCCGTCGGCCGCCCCTGGCGGTCGCGGAGTTCCATTCCGGCCCCGGCGGTGAAGGTGAGGTCCTGGACCTGGAGCGTACGGAACGCGCCGAGGCGGTCCAGCACGGTGGCGAAGGCGCCGGTCGTCTCCTCCCACACCTGCATCGAGGGGGACCGGTCCACGACCAGGACCAGATCGAACCACCGCTCCGGGGCCGCGCTGAAGGCCGGGATCAGCTCCCCGCTCCGCGCGTACGACCGCACCGTCGCGTCGACGTCGACCTCCTGGCGCCGGCCGGTACGCCACTGCCGCTTCCACGGGCGCAGTGCACGCGAGATGTCGAGCGCGCGCGGCAGCTGTCCGCCGCGCCCCGCGGTCACCGC
The DNA here is from genome assembly GCF_042672475.1 of Streptomyces sp. NPDC127177. Lineage (NCBI taxonomy): Bacteria > Bacillati > Actinomycetota > Actinomycetes > Kitasatosporales > Streptomycetaceae > Streptomyces > Streptomyces sp. NPDC127177. The sequence goes on along the minus strand of NZ_JBHXUW010000008.1, from coordinate 49,462 downwards.
GTCGCCCGGTACACGCGCACCCGATCCGGGCAGCCTCTCGTGCACGGCCCGCCCGGCCCCGCGGTCCCGGCCGGCCGGCGGGGCGTCCGCGGACGGCTCCGCGGGCAACGGGCTCCCGACGCCGGGACGGCCCTCCCCGGCGCGCTCCGGCGCGGGACCGGCGGCGGCGTCCGCCGCCGTCGCGGCGCCCATCCGGGCCGCCAGCCACAGCGCTTCGGCGACGGCGGTGGCGTCCAGCTCCGGAACGGCGGCATGCAGGGCCGCGACGGCCCCGGCCGGCGCCGCAGGCCCCGGGCCGGAGCGCGGCGCGTCCGGCGTCGGCGCTGTGGACCGTGCGCCGGGCGCGGTGGGCGGGGGCTCAGACACGGGACAGTTCCCGAAGGATCAGTTCCACGACCTCCCGCTCGTCCGCCCCGTCGGGAGCCCCCGCCCCGGTCAGCACGTGCACCGCGTTGAGCAGTTGATCCACGGCCAGGCTCTCGTTCGCCGCGAGCCGTTCGACGAAGCCGTTGATCAGCGCGTCCACCGAACCTGACCGGTCCGGCCCGATCTCCAGATGCGCCTCGACCACCTGCCGGAGCGAATCGGCCGTAGGCATCGGCATCGTGTAACGCACACAGCGGCGGAGGAAGGCGGCGGGGAAGTCCCGCTCCCCGTTGCTCGTCATCACGATGAACGGGAAGCTGTCGCACCCCACCCGGCCCTTGGCCACCGGATGGTGCGCGTCGCCGCCCCACTCACGGACCCGCACGACCTCCTCCTGGTAGCGCGCGAGCTCGGGTACCTCGAACTCCCCGCGCTCCAGCACGTCGAGCAGGTCACTCGGCAGGTCGAGATCGCTCTTGTCGATCTCGTCGATGAGCAGCGCTCGCGGGTGCCGGGCCGGCAACAGCGCGGTTCCCAGCGGGCCCAGCCGCAGGAACGGAGCGATATCGTCCCCGCCGCCCGCGCCTTCGAGGCGCTGCGCGTGGATACGGCCCAGCGCGTCGTAGCGGTACAGCGCGTCGGCGAGGGTACTGCGGGAGGTGATGTGCCAGCGCAGCACGTCGCCCAGCTTCAGTTCGGCAGCCACCTGTTCGATCACCGTCGACTTCCCCGAGCCCGCCGTGCCGGTCACCAGCAGTGGCCTGCGCAGGGTCAGCGCGGCGTTGACCGCGGTGATCAGACCCGCGGGCGGCTGGAACTGCTGGTCCAGGGGTGCACGGGGGAAGGTCCGCCAGGGCGGCGGCGCGCCGAGGTCCACGTCCCGCGGCCGGCCGTCGCCGACGTAGAAGGGCTGCCAGGTCATACGGTGTTCTCCCCATCCGTCGAGCACGTCTCGAACCAGTCGCAGAAGTCCAGCCACTCCGTGTCGTGCCACACGGACCGCAGCCGGGCGAGCGGAAATCGGCCCCCCGCGGCGCCCTCACCGGTGCCGCGCCCCCGCCAGCTGTCGCGGTAGGCGGCGCTGAACTCGCCGGGCAGCCGGTGCCAGTAACGGTTCACGCTGGTCCGGGAGTCGGGCGGCAGATCGTCCTTGTCCTTCGGCCACAGCACGATCGGAGCGTAGGCCAGCAGACTCGGCATGACCTGGTCGAGGCGCTCGGGTCGGTGTCCGAGGGCCACGGCCCGCTCGTACACGCCGTTCCGCAGCCGCTCGTTGAGCTCCGACGGCCTGTTGGTCTCGTCGCGACCGAGCCAGTCCACCGGCGCCCGGGTATCCGGCTCCGACCGCATCGTCGCAAGGCGGTCGCGGGCGTGGTCGTTGATCCAGTACAGGTGGTCGGGCGGGCACAGCCGCTCGCTCCAGCGCAGCACGACGTCGTGCCGCACACCCAGTCGGATCCCCAGATCCGCTTCCTCGGGACTCCACTGGGTGAGCAGCGCCGATGACGCGGCGACCTCCACCCGTCTGAGTGCCGCCCCGACCCGCCTGGCCTCGCCGGAAGCCCACTTCAGCACTCCCACGAGCCGCCGCTCGACCCCGGCCCGGCTGGGAGCGCAGCCGAACTCGCGGTGCGCGATCACGGTCCCGCGGTCCAGCAGCCAGGCGACCAGGGTCTCGGGCCATTCGTCGGCGAGGGCCGCGTGCAGGCTGACGACCAGCCGCAGGCGGGAGGAGGTGTCGTGTTCCGCCAGCGCGGCGAAGGCGTCGTTGAGTTCCACGACCGCACCGCACGACCTCGCCCACGCCGTCAGCGCGTCGCAGTGCGGGTCCAGGCCGTCCTCGTCGGCGAGCGAGGCCACGAAGGCGGCGAGCGGAGCCGTCCGGCTGCCGCCGGTACGCGGCGCCCGCAGTCTGAGCAACTCGACGCAGTCGCGGAGCAGATCGCTGCCGTTCGATTCGGGCAGCGGGACCGAGGTGCCGCCCGCCGTCCAGGCAGCCCGCCGGATCCGCTCGGAGGTCAGAGGGGCGCCCGGCCAGGAACGAAGCAGTTCCGCGGTCAGCAGCCCGTCCAGCAGACCGTCGACGACGCGCAGGGCGACCGCGACATCAGCGGGGCCGTCCGTACACCCGGGAGGGGCCGCGCGCAGCGCCTCCCGCAGTTTTTCGAGGCCGGACACGCTGTGCACGGCAGCCGGCGGCCACCCCTCGCCGAAGGGCTCCAACGCCCACTCCAGATCCTCCTCACCTGCCGGACCCAGGAGAGGCCCGCCGCCCTGTGCATGCCGCACGTTGCGCACGAGCCAGCGGGGTCTGCCGTAGGGGTCGCCGTCCATGTGCACCAGCCGCGCACCCGTGTCCGTGGCCTCGTTCACCGCGTCGAGAACGGCCTCGGCCGACAGGTACTCGCCCGCGCCCGCGACACCCGCACCGAACACGCGCAACAGCGCGCGAGTGAAGTCCAGCCCGAACGCGGGCTCCGTGACCCCCACCGACATGAGCAGGGTCAGCCTCGTCGCGCCCCTGCGGATCCCCGTCCCCAGCGCGGCGATGTCGGGCACGGCTCCGCCTGCGTGGCAGGTGTCCACCAGGGCTATGACCTCTTCGACCCCGTGGGTGTCCAGTGCCTGCGAGAGCAGGTCACCGACGTTGACCACCGTGGTGGGCACGTCGCGCCGGGAGTCGCCCGCCATCAGGAACAGCTTCGGCACATCACCCGGCAGCGTCCCGTGCCCGATGAAGGCCAGGACGAGTACGCCGCCCGCCTCTCCGGCGCGCCGCGCCGCGTCACGTACCGCCTCCTCGATCCGTGCCTGTCCCACCGCCGGCCCGGACAGGATCGATGTCACGCCGGGCGGCGCGTCTGCGCAGCCACCGGTCCAGGGATCCAGCAGCGCGGTGTGCAGGGAGCCCGCGAGGTCCTCCAGACCCGTGAGCATCCCGAGGTCCGCGCACTGGGGCGCGATCACCAGCAGGTGCCGGGGCGGGAACCGGACGGTCATCGGAGGGCGGCTGCCTCTAGCGCCTCGACGACGGGACCGGCCACGCCGGGCTGGGACAGGTACTTGACCGCGGGATGTGCCCACGCGCCGTCCGAGTCGACGCGCCGGCTCACCGGGGCCACCGCCGCGTCGTTCATGGCGATGTGCTTCTCCAGCGCGGGCTGCCCAACGACGAAGTCGTCGCGGTCCCAGAAGTTCAGCCAGGCGCCGACGCTCGCGGGCACCCGCAGGGGCTGCGGCCGCATCCGGGGCCGCACTGCCGTACGCATCCCGATCGGGGAGCCCAGCGTGACGAACAACGGCACCGGCCCCGGATGGCCGTGGAGCGTCTCGAACGAGACGACGGTGCCCAGCGAGTGCGCGACGACGACGGTGGGGCCCACGGGGTCGAGCTCCGCGGCGACCCGCTCGCGGATCCTCCGGTCGATGCCCGGAACGTCCCCGGCCGTCCCCTCGCGGGCCAGGTACGTCCTGACCTGGCCGAGGTGGTGCACCATCACGGCGGCGCTCGCCCAGCCGCCCGCCCTGCGCAGACCGGGCAGCGCCATGAGGGTGTTCGCCGCGTTGAGTACCAGGCGGCCGACGTTGCCGAGGCCCTGCTGCTCCCCCTCGGGAGCGAGCTGGGTCCGGGCCCGCCGCAGCACCCGTGCCCCGTGTTCGTCCGCAGGGTCGGACAGTCGTTCGCCGACCGCTTCGAGCAGCAGCTCGCGCAGTACCTCCGGCCCGGCTTCCGCCGTGCTCGTGCCTGCTCCGCCCTGCACCCGGCCGTCCGTGAACAGGTCGCCGTAGTGGGCGAACCGTACGTCGGCGGCCGAACCGTCCAGCAGCCCCGGGACCACGCGGGAGTGGCCGGCCGCTCCCGCGCCTTCGGCCAGCGCGCGCAGCAGGCCCTCCAGTTCGGCGGTGGCGTCGCGGGGGCCGCCGACTCCGTGCACGAACACCAGGCGCGGCCGCATCCATCCCCCTGAAGTCCCCGGTTGCCTTGTCCGGGAATGCCCTGCCCGGACGAGGTATCCGGACAGGGCGACAGTATCAACAGGGGCCGTTCGGGCCGGGTCGCGGGAGGATCCGGCGGAACGGGCTCACCCGCCGCCGCAGTCGGGGCACAGACCCCGGTACGTCACCTCGACCTCCGAGACGGTGAAGCCGAAACGCTCCGAGGGCGGAAGTCCGGACAGCGGGTCGACATCGGGGTGCACGTCCCGGATCGCGCCGCACTCGGAGCACACCAGGTGCTGGTGGGGGTGGTGGGCGTTCGGGTCGTAGCGCTTGGCCCGGCCGTCGGTGCCGACCTCGATCACCTCGCCGAGCGAGACCAGCTCCCCGAGGGTGTTGTAGACGGTGGCGCGAGAGATCTCGGGCAGCAGGGCGGCTGCGCGCACGAGCACCTCGTCCGCGGTGAAGTGGACGTGCTCGCCCGCGAGTACCTCGGCGACCACCCTTCGCTGAGCGGTCATGCGCCAGCCACGTCCACGAAGCCGTTCGAGCAGGTCACTCATGCCCACCAGCCTAACTTTGCGTCTTCGGACGAATGACTCGTACAGAGCCGTCTGTCGTATTGACTTGGACTAGGTCCATCGTAGGATCGATTCCGGCTGACAGCCAAGAGACAGGTCGACAGCAGAGGAAAGTGCGTGACTTCAGGAGACGGGCGCGCTCACGCCGGCATCCGGGCCGCGCGCAGCGCCAGAACAACGTGATCCGCCCCGTCCGGAAGGATTTCAATGACTGAGAACCACGACGCGATCGTCACCGACCCGAAGGCGGAGGAGGTCTCCGGCTGCCCGGTCGCGCACGGTCGCGCGCCGCACCCGACCCAGGGCGGCGGTAACCGCCAGTGGTGGCCGGAGCGGCTCAACCTGAAGATCCTCGCCAAGAACCCCGCGGTGGCCAACCCGTTGGGCGAGGACTTCGACTACGCCGAGGCGTTCGGCAGCCTCGACCTCCCGGCCGTGAAGCGGGACATCGCCGAGGTGCTCACCACCTCGCAGGACTGGTGGCCCGCCGACTTCGGCAACTACGGCCCCTTCATGGTCCGGATGGCCTGGCACAGCGCCGGTACCTACCGGATCAGCGACGGCCGCGGCGGCGCCGGAGCCGGTCAGCAGCGCTTCGCCCCGCTCAACAGCTGGCCGGACAACGCGAGTCTCGACAAGGCCCGCCGGCTGCTGTGGCCGGTCAAGAAGAAGTACGGCCAGAACCTCTCCTGGGCCGACCTCATCGTCCTCACCGGCAATGTCGCCCTGGAGTCCATGGGCTTCAAGACCTTCGGCTTCGGTGGTGGCCGCGCGGACGTGTGGGAGCCCGACGAGGACGTCTACTGGGGCCCCGAGACCACCTGGCTCGGCGACGACCGCTACACCGGCGACCGCGAGCTGGAGAACCCGCTCGGCGCGGTCCAGATGGGTCTCATCTACGTCAATCCGGAAGGCCCCAACGGCAATCCGGACCCGATCGCCGCGGCCCGCGACATCCGTGAGACCTTCCGCCGCATGGCGATGAACGACGAGGAGACGGTCGCCCTGATCGCGGGCGGCCACACCTTCGGCAAGACCCACGGCGCCGGCCCGGCGGACAACGTCGGCCCCGACCCGGAGGCCGCCCCGCTCGAGCAGCAGGGCCTCGGCTGGCAGAGCACGTACGGCACCGGCAAGGGCGCCGACGCGATCACCAGCGGTCTGGAGGGTATCTGGACGGACACCCCGACCACCTGGGACAACAGCTTCTTCAACATCCTCTTCGGCTACGAGTGGGAGCTGTTCAAGAGCCCGGCCGGCGCCCACCAGTGGCGGCCGAAGGACGGTGGCGGTGCGGGTACGGTCCCCGACGCGTTCGACGCGTCGAAGACGCACGCGCCGACGATGCTGACGACCGACCTCTCGCTCCGCTTCGACCCGGCGTACGAGGAGATCTCGCGGCGCTTCCACGAGAACCCCGACCAGTTCGCCGACGCTTTCGCCCGCGCGTGGTTCAAGCTGACCCACCGCGACATGGGCCCGGTCGTGCGCTACCTCGGCCCGGAGGTCCCGGCGGAGACGCTGGTGTGGCAGGACCCGCTCCCCGCCAGGACGTACGAGACCGTCGACGCCTCGGACGTCGCCTCGCTCAAGGCCCGGATCCTCGGCTCCGGCCTGAAGGTGTCGGAGCTCGTCTCCACCGCGTGGGCGGCGGCCTCCTCCTTCCGCGGCAGCGACAAGCGCGGCGGCGCCAACGGCGCACGCATCCGTCTGGAGCCGCAGAACGGCTGGACGGTCAACGAGCCGGACCGGCTGGCGCTGGTACTGCGTACCCTCGAGAGCGTCCAGGAGTCCTTCAACTCCGCGCAGTCCGGCGGGAAGCAGGTATCGATCGCCGACCTCGTCGTGATCGCCGGAGCCGCAGCCGTCGAGAAGGCGGCCAAGGACGCCGGCTTCGACATCGAGGTGCCCTTCACCCCGGGCCGCGTCGACGCGTCGCAGGACCAGACCGACGTGGAGTCCTTCGTCGAGCTGGAGCCGGCCGCCGACGGGTTCCGCAACTACCTCGGCAAGGGCAACCGGCTGCCGGCCGAGTACCTGCTGCTCGACCGGGCCAACCTGCTGACCCTGACCGCCCCCGAGCTGACGGTCCTGGTCGGCGGGCTGCGGGTGCTCGGCGCGAACTACCAGCAGTCCTCGCTCGGTGTCCTCACCGACACCCCCGGCGTGCTGACCAACGACTTCTTCGTCAACCTGCTCGACCTGGGTACGACGTGGAAGCCGGCGTCCGCAGACGCCACCGCCTTCGAGGGCCGCGACGCCACCGGTGCGGTGAAGTGGACCGGCAGCCGCGCCGACCTCGTCTTCGGGTCGAACTCGGAGCTGCGCGCGGTCGCGGAGGTCTACGCGAGCGACGACGCCAAGGAGAAGTTCGTGAAGGACTTCGTCGCGGCATGGGACAAGGTCATGAACCTGGACCGGTTCGACCTGGTCTGAACAGCGTGAACGGGCCGTGGGGGGGCGGGGGGACGCAAAACCCCCCCGCCCCGGGGGGGCGGGGGCGGCGGCCCGGGGGCCCCCCCAACATTTGGTAAGCAACCCCCCCCCCCGCCGTGAAAAAAAAA